>CAZTHW010000147.1:0-6577 GCA_964613595.1 uncultured Desulfobacteraceae bacterium
TTGCAAAGGGTGAATCAACCCGGCAAATGCCCCTGGGGGCGCCGGCCTTGTCAAGCAGAGAGAACAGAATCCTTTCCCGGAAGTTTTGTATTTGAAAGCTGATTCCGAAAAATGCACCATGCGGCTATTCCCAGTCAGTTCTGCTTTTCCGTGATCGCAACATTCGTTCTTCTTTCGGGTCACTCCATGCAATGTTCAATGGCGTCTCAGGGCGTTTCGGCATACCCTGGTGAGGCTTGAGACATGATGCTGCCCGTTTGCCCTGAACCCATATACCATTGAACCTGAACTGCACGCAATATGATCAGGGATTTGCAGTGACCCTGCATTGCCGGCTCCGCCGCCAAGATGGGCGGAGCCGTGGCGTATAGCGGATACCAGGCAAAACGTATGGACGGCCCGTGCGGCAGTCGCGTCTAAAATTACCAACTCGTAATGTTTCAATCACCTTCAGGTAATTTTGATCTATTAATCCAGCAAGCATGGTTTTATACTCTTGTGATGCACAAACATTTGTTATATGCAAAAATCGATGGATTCCGAAGAAGGCGGGCAGCCGCCGAAAACAGGAGCCGAAACGATGCGGTTGTTACTGGTTGAAGACGACCCAAAAATCGCTTTTTTTATTGTTCAGGGGTTAAAAGAAGCCGGATTTGCGGTGGATCACGTGGACAACGGCGAAGACGGGCTGCATATGGTCTTAAATGAACCATATGATGCGGCAGTCATTGATATCATGCTGCCAAAAACCGACGGCCTGACGGTCATAGAAAAGATGCGCAGTCGCGGCATTACAGTGCCGGCTCTGATATTAAGCGCGAAGCGCGCTGTGGATGACCGGGTGAAAGGCCTGCAGGCCGGGGGGGATGATTATCTGGTCAAGCCGTTTGCTTTTTCGGAGCTTCTTGCAAGGCTTCAGGCCCTTATCCGCAGATCCAGCGGGCTGTCAAACCCTTCCCAGCTTGAAGTCAGCGACTTGAGCCTGGACATTCATACGCGCAAGGTGTTCCGGGCGGGCAAACAGATCGAACTGCAGCCGCTCGAATTTTCCCTGCTCGAGTACCTGATGCGCAATGCCGGCCAGGTGGTGTCCAAAACAATGATCATGGAACATGTATGGGATTACAACTTCAATCCCCAGACCAATGTCGTTGAAGCAAGAATGTGCCATTTACGGGACAAAATCGACCGGGACTTTGACCCGAGGCTGATCCATACCATAAGGGGCGTGGGCTATGTTCTCAAAGAAGGGCTATAGGGCCTCCCGCACCCTTTCCTTTCGACTCACCGTATGGTACACGGTCGTGTTCTCCCTGACCTCGCTGGCTGCCCTGTCTGTTTTTTATTACCATATTGCGGCCGTCACCATGAAGAATCTGGATGCCGAACTTCTCGCGGAGGCTCATGAATTCTCGTTAATCATGGACCGGGGCGGAATCGAGAAGGTGCGCGAGCAGATTGGATACGAGGAGGCAGAGAAAGACGGGGTTTTTTTCCGGCTGCTCTCAGCGGACGGAGAAATCTTGAAAGCACTGAACATGGAGGCGTTTGGTTCTGTTCCCGTGTCCCGCGAGGCCGTAACCGCATTATCATCGCGCAACCGGAGTGTCATCGAAACTGTTCCCAACCCGGGGCATAAAGCGGAAATCCGGACCATATACGCTTCCCTCGGGCCGGGTTATGTTTTCAATATGGGAATATCCCTTAAGGACAACGAGGCGTTCTTAAGTGTTTTCCGGAACCTGATCGTCCTGCTGATGATTCCGCTGTTTATGCTGGCAACGGCAATTGGATGGCTGCTGGCCCGGCATGCACTCAAAGGGGTGGAAGAGGTGACCAGTACAGCCGAGAAGATAACAAAAGGCTCGATTGAAAAACGTGTCACGGTAAGGCAAAGATCTCTTGAAATCGATAACCTGGCAAATACGTTCAATCACATGCTGGACCGGATCCAGGACCTGATCAAAAGCATCCGCGAAATGAACGACAACATTGCCCATGATTTGAGAAGCCCTTTGACCCGAATACGTGGAATCGCGGAAATGACACTGATCAACAAGGAGTCCATTGAGGATTACCGGGAGATGGCGGCCAGCACCATCGAAGAATGCGACAACCTCATCGGCATTATCAATACCATGCTCGAGATTACGGAGACGGAAGCCGGTGTCAATTCGATCGAAACCCGGCCTGTTGATATTGCCGCACTGATCGTGTCGGCCTGCGATTTGTTCGAACCCGTGGCCCAGGACAAAGAAGTTCAGATCACCACGGCACTTCCGGCAGAATTGATCATCGATTCCAACGAACATATGCTTCAGCGCCTGGTCACCAATCTGCTGGAAAATGCCATAAAGTACAACCGCCCGGGCGGCAACGTGACCATCTCGGCGAAAAAGCAGGGCGACCGGGTACAGATAAAATTTGCAGACACCGGCATGGGAATCGCCGAAGAAGATCTGTCAAAAATTTTCGGGCGATTCTACCGATGCGAGACAGTTCGCTCCGAGCCCGGGATCGGACTCGGGTTGAGCCTTGCCAGAGCAATTGCCCTGGGGCTTGGCGGAGACATCCGGGTTGCAAGCGTTTTGAATAAGGGCAGTTCGTTTTCGGTGCTGCTGCCGGCGTAACCCTATAGGGGCAAGCCGGTTTTTTGCGGCAGTCTCCCTCGCTGCCCCATCTGCATCCGGTTTACTGCCTTTCCCTTCGGTCCAATTTCCCGCTGCATCGTTTCTTCAGAGAATTCCGCCACATCCGTGTGGCCGCACGTATTTTCAAAGATTACCAATCTGTAATTTTCAGGCAATCCATCCGTAAGCTTCCGTGTCGTATTCATGGCATGTCCGAATCTCATGAACGAACACAGGAGGCCTATTGAATGGATCGCATCTCCATTGTCATTCCAACCCTTAACGAAGCCGGCAATGTCCACGAACTGCTGGAGCGCCTCTTTGAAGCTTCAGGCACCGAATCGGGAGGCCATGATTTTGAAGTGATCGTCGTGGACGACGATTCCACAGACGGAACCCGGCAGCAGGTGCGTAAATGGTCTGCCGATGGCAGGGTCCGGCTCATCCACCGGCACAAAGAAAAAGGGCTGAGTTCAGCGGTGCTTACCGGAGCAAAGGCCGCCTCGGGTGAAACTGTCGTAGTAATGGATGCGGACCTGAGCCATCCACCGGAATCCATACCCGATCTGATCCGGCCGATTCTGGCCGGAGAAAAGGACATTGTCGTGGGCAGCCGGTATACCCCGGGCGGATCCGTGCCGGGGTGGCCCCTGAAAAGATTGTGGGCATCCAAACTGGCCGCCCTGCCGGCGCGTGTGCTTACCGATCTACGGGACCCGCTTTCCGGCTTCTTTGCGGTAAGAAAGGATGCGCTGCTGGCACAGGGCCGGGATGTTTCGGGGTTTAAAATCGGCCTGGCGCTTTTGGTGCGGGGCGGATCCCTCAGGACCGATGAGGTGCCCATTACATTTACGGACCGAAAAAACGGCAACTCAAAGGCCGACCTGGGTGTGGCGCTTTGCTATTTCCGCCAGCTTATAGAACTGGCCGGGGGCAATGTCTGCCGGCGCACGGGGTTTCGGTTTGCCATGGTGGGGTTGCTCGGGATGCTCATTGATTTACTGGTCTTCCAGGGCTTCTTTGCCGCAGGAGCCGGGCTCGGGACGGCCAACACGATCAGCTTCGCCGCTGCTGCCCTGTTCAATTACTGGCTGAATCGATCCTGGGCTTTTGCCCGGCCGGGGGCCGACCGGGAAAAACCGATTCAAAAAGGCCTGCTTTTTGGCGAAATCGCGGTGCTGGCGCTGTTCCTTCGCAGCGGGGTGCTGGCTTTACTGGTCAATTCCTGGCACTGGCCGGTTTCGTTGGCGTTGATCGCGGCTATCGCAACGGCCGCGCTTGTCAATTACCTGGGCAGCGCATTTGTGGTTTTTCCATCAGATGCCCACGTCTTAAAACCGGAGATGCGCTGGCGGGTCCTGGCTGTTTTGATCATCGCATACACCATAGCCCTTCGACTGGTGTTTATGGGACTGCCCGAGCTGATGATGGAGGAGGCGTATTACTGGAATTACGGGCAGCATCTGGCGCTGGGATACCTGGATCATCCTCCGCTGCTGGCCTGGCTGATTCGGGCAAGCGATGAAATTTTTGGGACCACGGAATGGTCGGTTCGATTGGTGGCTTTTTTGAGCTGGTTGGTGACGGCTTTCTTCTGCTTTCGAATCACCCGGGCCTTGTATGACCGCTCGGCCGCATTCAGGGCGCTCATCCTTGTAAGTATCCTGCCGGCATTTTTCTGCACCGGATTTCTAAGCACCCCGGATGCCCCCCTGATTGCCTGCTGGTCGGCGGCTTTGTATTTTCTTTACACAGCCCTGGTCCGGGAGCAGGCATCGGCCTGGTACGGGGTCGGTATCGCCCTGGGCCTGGGTATGCTGTCCAAATACACGATTGCCCTGCTGGTGCCCTGCATTTTTGTTTTCCTTCTGCTCCAAAAAGACGCCCGCAAGTGGCTTGCCAAGCCCCAGCCCTACCTGGGCGCTGCCCTGGCGCTGCTGCTGTTTTCTCCGGTCGTGATCTGGAATGCCGACCACCACTGGGCGTCCTTTGCTTTTCAAGGCCCGCGGCGTTTGGCAGGCGCTTTCAACTTTTCTCTTGCGGAATTGTTCACTTTCGTTCTCCTTCTGCTAACCCCCACAGGCCTCCTAAGCGTAGCCGCATTCCTCAGAGACGGCGCTTCTGCACGGAATAGCAAACACCCCGGGGCCTTTTGTGACCCAAAGATGCTCTTTTTTTGGGTCTTTACATTCATTCCTTTTACCGTCTTTTTCTTCTTCAGCTTTTTCAGGCAGGTCAAGCTGAACTGGACCGCCCCGGTCTGGCTGGCGGTCCTGCCCTTCATGGCATACACCATGATCGCAGCATCCCGATCACACCCCAATCGCCTCTTATCGGCGGTGCAGCGGAGCTGGCCGGGGACACTTTTGTGCACGCTACTGATTCTGGGGGCCGTGCTCTACCACTCCGTCCTCGGGTTCCCGGGCCTTCCCTATCCCGGGGACCAGCCTTTCCTGCTGGGCTGGCAAAACCTGGCGCAAGAGATAGAGGGCTATGAAAACAGGGTCGAATCAAACCACAATTCTCCGCTTGTCGTGGGGCTGGATAAGTACCGGCTCGCCAGCGGCCTGGCATTTTACCGGACAAAGATACTGGAAAAAGACAGCCGCCCCGGCTCTGCCGAGGGCGTCCGTGAAACCGCGGGCCGGCATTTTTGGGGGCAGAACAGTTTGATGTATGCCTTTTGGTATCCAAAGGAACAGTACAGCGGCCGGGACATGATTCTGGTCAGTGATGCCCGCGAGGACCTCAGGCGAAAAAACGTTACGGGTAGCTTTAGAAAGATGGGAGATATTCGGGAAGTTGCGCTTGCGAAAAACGGAAAAACGGTCAGATCATATTACTACCGTCTTGGAGAGAGCTATTTGCCTCTGGAAAAACAGTATGCCCAGAATCTTGGACGCGGAAAAATGGTTTCAGAGCTTTTGAAAAACGTCTCTGAAGACGGGTGACAGTGATGCTGCCAAGGAACCTGAAAAAAGAAATATAAATGAATTGTAGTTGAGCTGACAGCCGATTGATTTATTTTGAAATCATTTTTTACTTTTGATTCAAACCAGAGGAACCTAGAGACAAACCTCGTTGATAGAATACTCTTTTGTCATTCCCGTTTATAATGAGCAGGACAACATTGCACCCCTGGAAGCAGAAATAAGCGATGTGATCCAAAAAATCGGGCAGCCTTGCGAGGTTCTATGGGTGGATGACGGAAGCACGGATAAAAGTGCAGAGGCAATCCGGTCTGTGATGAACTGCGGATTCGATTCCCGTCTGATCCGTTTTGATCGCAATTATGGACAATCCGCAGCACTGCATGCGGGATTTCAAAACGCCGCCGGCCGATACGTGATCACTCTGGACAGCGACCTGCAGAATGATCCGGCCGATATTCTTAAAATGATCCCGTACCTTGAACAATATGACATGGTTACCGGATGGCGCCGCAGCCGGCATGACAGCCGCTGGAAGAAATTCTGCTCGTGGTTTGCAAACGGGGTTAGAAACCGGCTTTCCCGGGAAACCATCAAGGATACCGGCTGTTCGTTGAAGATCATGAAAACCCGGTACTTGAAAAGGATCAAAATGTTCAAGGGACTGCACCGCTTTTTGCCCACCCTGATGAAAATGGAAGGGGCGAGCGTCATCGAAGTGCCGGTCACCCACCGGCCGCGGTTGAAAGGCGCCTCCAAGTACGGCACCTGGGACCGGGCCTTCAGCGGGCTGCGGGACTTGCTGGCCGTGCGCTGGATGCAGGACAGATTGTTGAAATACCATATCATTGAGGACGAAAAATGAATGTCATCGGAAAACCGATTGATTTCTGGCTGATTTTTGGTTTGTCCGGACAGCTGTGTTTTACCATGCGGTTTGTCGTCCAGTGGATTCAGTCCGAAAGGCGCCACAAATCAGTAATCCCGATCAGCTTCTGGTTATTCAGCCTCCTGGGC
>CAZTHW010000148.1:0-6567 GCA_964613595.1 uncultured Desulfobacteraceae bacterium
GCCGGTCCTACGTTTTCACCGCCTCCCCGTCGCCGGCCACCATCGCCTCGGTGCGAGTGGCCCTGCAGGCGGTCGCGCAAGGGGCGGGCCTGCGCCGGACGCTGTGGCACAATGCTCATCAACTTTATACCGGCCTTAAGGAACTGGGTTTTGAGCTCGGTCCGGATCTCAGCCCGGTGATCGCGGTGTTTACCGGTGCTCTGGAAGAGGCCCTGCATCAATGGAAGACCCTGCTCGAACAGGGTGTCTACGTCAATCTGGTTTTGCCGCCCGCTGCCCCTGAAGGAAAGAGCCTGTTGCGCTGCAGTGTCAGTGCGGTGCACACCTCCAAGCAGATCGACAGACTGCTTGAGGCTTTCTCCAGGTTGCCGCGCTAAGGTGGCGCGACGATTGGCCGGTGTGAAATCGGCGGTAATCGCCACTGTGCACGGCACACTTTCCGTTGAAGTTGCCTACAGTCAACGGCGGGGCACCAAGGACCGGGGCCATTGCAAGAAAAACTCGGGGAAATATTGATTCGGGAATTCAGCGATTCCGCCGCGCCGCCGCTGCGCAACAAACAGGCAGGATAGTACCGGAACCACGTGGTATTTTTTAAATATGTCAGCACCTGCCCGGGTGCGATCTTCAGCCGTAAATATTGAAAATATGGCGGGAATGGGGGCTCACCCGGATGGACTCAAAGCGATTGAGCTGTTGTCTGAAGCGTGCTACGCGCTTCTCAATGTCGGTTACGGTGAGTTCCGGAAATCGATGATCATGGTAGGCTTGCCGTTTGGATCCGGGCCGGTTCATCTTGAGCTGTTTTTTGGTGGTTCGCAGGTGACATGCCAACCATCCCCGAGCACGTTTCAGCGCCGTTGATTGCGATGGGACACCGCGGTCATAATCCGCTTCCAGCAGGAGATCAACCAGTCGCTCACAGGCAAGAGGTCCATCCTGCGCCGTCAAATAGTGATCGATGAGCGCCTGGCGTTCCCTGCCCGCCGGAGCGGCCTGGTTGCCGGCAAGAATTTGCTTGAGGTTGGTCCTTAATTCGTCAAAAGTAAAGCACTGGTAGCTGAGCTTCGTCGGCAACCCCTGCCAGTCGTAATCGTATTGCTGATTAAACGTAGGCAGATAGGAAATGGCCGGGGTCCGCAACAGGTAGGCCTCGGCGCCTGTGGTACAGCCGTTGTGGATCATCGCCCTGCACGCCAGCAGCCAGGGAATAACATTGCCGGAATTGTCGATTTTGATGGCCGCGCAGCGGGTCGCAAGCTGCCGGTAGATATCGGGATTTTCACTGGGGTGGGGCCGCAGCACAAGCGTGTAGTCGGGAAACGCCCGGTGCAGCGCCGGGATCATGTGTAAAAAACTGTCCAGGATCGTCTGTTTATGGTCACGCAGTCCGGTCGCGAAGGGCAAGGTCATGCCCTTGCCGGCCTGACCGAGTTGCGGTGTTTCCCCATTGCCGGGGCCGGCGCGAAACAGTCCAAGACCAGGCATGAAGGGGTTCACGTCGATGAAATTGGTGTTGACGAGAATGAATTTGCCGTATTTCCCGGTCAATGCCTCGACCTCTTCGGCAAAATAGCCGCGCAGTTCAGGGCGGAGCATATCCCCGCGCGGATTGCCGACGACGTGGACCGGCGTGGTGGGCGGCAGATGCGGATAGCGCCGCAACAGGTCGGCATTTTCCTGTCCCCAGCAGATGAGGTGCGAAACCAGCGGCACGGTGACCGGCGAAAGCCGCAAGGGAAAATAGGTTGCGTCAGGGGGATGGACGAGTGCCTCTTCGTCCCAGGCCATAATGTCATGACCCAGAAGGCGAATGATCCGGAACATTTTGTCGCTGAGCTTGCGCATGCTCTTGGCCAGATAAACGCCCCGCGGGATGGCGGCCATTTGGTAATGGACATATCCCCTTGACCCCAGAACCACGGGGAAGCCACGTTCGGCGGCAAAGCAGGCAAGGAGAAGCTTGGCATCCAGTTCGCGCACCTGATTTTCAACCGGGATAATCAGCGGCGCAGCACATTCCGTTGTCATGACATCCTGTTCCTTCAAATTCATAATTGATGGCGTCGCAAAAACTCACCAACTGCGGCGTTGCTGCAATTGTCTCGCTGCTTCGACGTACGTAAGTACGCCTCATTGCTCGACAATCACGCGCCTTGCATTTGGCGCTTTTTGCTTATCCATCTGATTTTTTACTTTCTGCGAAAGCATCATAATTGCCCGTCGGAGAACCGGACCCCTGTGCGGATCAGTCGGCATCCGTCTCAGTCACAGCGGTACAGATCAATTCGCATACCTCCCGTACCGCCCCCTCCCCGCCGGGATACCTGGAAACATAGTGAACCGTCGCTGAGACCGCCGCGACGGCATCCGCAGGGGACGCGGAAAACCCTGCGGCCTTGAGGCAGGCCAGATCGTTGATGTCATCCCCGATATAGGCCGTCTCGGCGAGGTCGAGGTCCAATTCCCTTAACAGCGTTGCGAGGCATTCCTGCTTGTCGCCAACGCCGACAAAACAGTGCTGGATACCAAGCTTTTGCGCCCGGGCGGAGACGATGGGCGAATCTTCGCTGGTCAGGATCGCCACTTCGATCCCGGCCTTTCTCACAAGCTCCAGCCCCTTGGCATCGCGCGTGTTGAACTTTTTCAACTGATCGCCCTCGGCGGACCAGTACATGCCGGCATCGGTGAGGGTCCCGTCAACATCCACCGCGAGCAATTTGATTTTCGCCAATGCGCTGTGCAGATAGCGGTTATCACGCTCGCGCAAGGCCTGCTCAACGAGCAGCCAGTCCTTGGGTTCATCAATTTCAACGGCGTTGTCAGCCGACATCTCGTAGATGCCGATGCGACCGCCCAGGCGACACCCCGTATCTTCCAGGATGCTGCGTTTCGTAAAGTAAAACGCGCCGTTCTCCATCAGGCTGCCGGCAAATTCCTGGCGTCGGGGGCGCTGCCGGGGGACGTAATTCAGCGCCTTGCCGTCATCATCCCAGAAAAATCTTTTGATCCGCACGGCGGTCAGGAGTGAGTCGTAGCCACCTGACGCGAACAGACGGCAGGCGTTGTGGAAATCCTCCGCCTGAACCAGGGGGGAGGTGGCCTGGATGGTCGCGAGGACATCAAAATCGAGCTGTTCTGCGGCATGGAGCATAACCGCCTCGGTAGACGCCGTATCGGACGCCAGTTCGGTGGGACGCTCAAGAATGTCAACCGGCCATCCAAGCCCCTGCACGACACCGGCAATGCGCGGGGAATCGGTGGAAACGACCACCCGGGCAAAGACTCCCGCGCGGCAGGCCGCCTCCAGGGCCCAGGCACACAATGGTTTGCCGGCAAGGGGCCGGATGTTTTTGTCAGGAATCCCCTTGGACCCACCGCGGAGAGGGATCAACGCGACCATCTTATCCATTCACCATCCTTTTGAGTTTTTTCCGTTGCACCGCTTCAATCGGCAAAACCTCCTCACCCTTGAACGTCAGTGCTTTTGCGACATTGGTCAGGTCGCGTTTCAGCCGCCGTATACCGTCAGGTTCCAGGCTGGCGGAGTGGTCCGTCCCTTTCCAGGTTCGGTCCAGGGTAAAGTGCCGTTCAAACCAGGTCGCGCCCAGCGCCAGGGCCGCCACATCCACGGCAATGCCGAGATGGTGCCCGGAAAAGCCGATACCGCCCACCGGATCGCCGAAGGTGCGGGTAAGGCGCTGGATTTCATGGAGACAGATGTCCTCGAAGGGCACCGGATACCCCGAGGTACAGGCGTACAGTACCAGATCCTTGTTTCGGCCGGCCCGCTGAAAGAGTTCGACAATCCGCACCTCCTCGGCACGGGTGGTCATGCCGAAGGAAAGATGAATCTGACCGGGATAATGGGCCGCGAGCCACTCCAGCATCCGGTGATCAAGGTTGCACGCCGAGGGGATTTTAAGCATCCCGGGCTCAAGGGTGGCAATCTCCCGGGCAGCGGTCAGGTCCCATACCGAGGTGCTGTATTCAGCCCCCCACTCTTCGCACCAGGATTTGAGCTGCCGATGTTGTTCAAGATCGAACTCGAGGTATTCGCGATGCTCGCCATAGGTCGGTCCGAACGCGTTGACCGGATTCGGGTGGGGCGCACGATACTCCTCAGGGGTCAATAACTCATGATTGGTCCGTTTTTGAAACTTGATTACATCGACCTTGCCGAATTGTGCCGCGACCTTGATCATTTCATGGGCTATTTCCATATCGCCCATGTGATTACAGCCAATCTCGGCTACCAATTTTGGCGCCATACTTCACCTCGTTATGTTGAAAAATTCTTTTCTGACGATCAGGATAAAAAAGGCCTTTTCACGTTATCACTTGACATATTCATGCCCGGCAAATCGAGCGTAAACTGCATTTAAAGTATCGCCTCTGTTTCCAGAATCATCTGCTCCCACCGCTCCTGAAAGGCATCATACAACAGAGAACTGCCCGAAACCACCAGCAGTTCGTGGTTGGCATGCAGAGAGCGCCCGGAGAAATTCATGCTGCCGAAGATGATTTCACGCTGTCCCGGAGCCTCGACCAGGATGAATTTGTTGTGCATGGGCAGCCCTTCCCTGTGCCGGTAACGGCGAAACAGGAGGTGCCCTTTGAGCTGGTGCTCCACCCATTGCGGAACCCGGCGCTCCGTGTCATGAGCGAGTATCTCGATGCGGATCCCCCGCTTCGTCAAGCTCCGGAGAGTGTTTCCCATCCGTTTGTCGCTCAGATGGGAGATCGCCATGCGCAGTCGTGTTCCCTGCGGCAGGGCTTCCAGTTTGCGCCGCAGGACACCGCGCCGCAGGCAGGGGAAAAGATAGATGTGGGTATCCCCTGCCACGAGTACCTTGTTGTTGCTTGGCAGCAGACGTTCCCAGGGTCCGTGCGGGAGGCTGTAAATCTTGTGGAGGTGTTCCAGAAGCGCGGGGACGAGCCGCTCGTCGGTGATCTCCACCAGATGATTGTGACCGCGATCCTGGTCGCCGATTTCGGCAATAACCTGCGGATCCTCAGGCCGGTTCCCCGAGGGGTTGAAGGAGCCGAGCAGGACGTGGGGCTCTGGGTGGCTGAAATAATAGAGTTTGAGGTGCAGCCGGGGATTTTTCCAGAGCAGGTTGTCCGGCCAGGTGTGCTTGACCGTACGAAATCCGCCGCTAAGGTTGCCAGTGCGCCGCAGGGTTTCGATCACTGAACGATTAGCCTGTCTCGTGCGCGGGTTGGCTTCAAGGGTCAGGTGGACATTCACTCCGCGCCTGCCGGCCTGCAGCAGGGCCTGCGCCAGAGACTGGTCGCGAAAATAATAGGTGGCCCAGGCAATCTCACCACCGGGTGGCACGGCGGCGATGCGGGAATGAAGAAGATCCCGCAATGCGCGTGGCGGCTGGTCGGGCCCACCGAAAAAGGTGCGAAACTGAGGATTGATGCACATTTGTTGGTATCGATTCGCTTATAGGAAGCATTGAATTCAGGCTTGGATGATAATTCATCTCGGCTGTTTTTTCAACCATTTATACGGCGCACCCGCCGCGTCCGGGTGCCTCGTCGCGGGTGCCGAAGTTGCATACGGACTGCGCGGACACGTCCCCTCCCACCGGCACGGAGCCCACCATGATCCGCCGGGTAGGGTGTCTTACCACGGACATCCTCCTTGGTACCAGGACTTGACAATTCCGCTCCACTATAGGAAATTGTCGGTATGGTCGTCAAGCGCCACAATCGCCTCCTGTTCTCCGTCCGGAGGCTCGACAAATCCGGTCCATCCGCTATGCTTTTACCGCAGACGGAGCGCCCGCCGCACCCACAGAAAGGATCAATCCATGGACAAGCACATCCTCTGCCTCAACAGCGGCCGCCGCATCGCCACCGCGTGGTCCACGACGGACCGGCCCATGCCGCTTACGAGGTCGTCCCCCCGGAGTTGACCTTCTACCTGCGCCAGCACATCTCCTTCGCACCCCTGCACCTGCCCGCCGAGATCCTGGGTATCGACACGGTCACCGGCCAGTATCCCGGCCTGGGCCAGGGGGCCTGTTTCGACACTGCCTTCCACCCCTCCATCCCGGAGATCGCCCGGCGCCTTCCTATGGTCCGAACCCTGGGGCACGAAGGAGTGTGCCGCTACGCCTTCCACGGCCTCTCATACGAATACATCGCGGGCTGATGATGGGACCCGCAGCGGCGCCCTCTCTGCCACCCTCGATGGCCTGGTCTTCACCGGCGGCATCGGCGACCGCGCCGCCACCGTGCGCGTCATCCCCACCAGCGAGGACATGGTGACCGCCCGCCATACGAGGAGGTTGCTGCTCGGATGAGAGGAAAGGAGAAATTTTCTGGACAGTCTACAGAACCGGTAACAGCATTGAATAACGTTCCCAAGGCATGCAAGATTATGGGATACCCCCATTGGCCCTTTCCAGGGGGAGGGATCTGAAATCTGGAAGGCACTTGGCATCACGGTCAGCGGGGGACTATTGGTCAGTGGTCTTGTGACATTGATTCTGGTACCGCTGGTGTATTCGCTTGTTCACAGGAGCAGGGCGCAATGAAGACTGATATCTTAAA
>CAZTHW010000149.1:0-6567 GCA_964613595.1 uncultured Desulfobacteraceae bacterium
AATGCCCGCCACCACGGTGCGCTTTTCAAAGCCCAGGTTTACTTCGAGTTTCAGCAGTTTGTCGGCTTTGGGAACTTTTTCAGCGGTATCAACAGTGGCCGCCCGCAAATCGATGCCTGAAAAGTCATCCAGCGAGATTTCCGGTTCAAGCGGGGCGTACATCGGGGCTTGCGCTTTTTTCGTCTCCGCCGCATGCTTGCCCGCAGCCTTGTCCTCGGCAAAAACGGAATCCGGATCCATTCTGGGAAACAGGGAGACGCCCTTGGGCAGTTTGGCCCCGGGTTGGATCACCCCCCACTTGCGCAATTCATCCATAAGATAAAACTCGTGATCCGGATCCCGGCCGAGGTGAGCCTGCATGGTTGCTGATGTTTCGGGCATTACCGGGTAAATCAACCCGGAAACCACCCGCAGGCCTTCGAGCAGGTTGCTGATCACCGCTTTTAATCGGTCCTGACCGGATTCCTGCTTTGCCAGTTCCCAGGGCGCGGCGGCGTCCACGAACTTGTTCATCATGCCGATATATTCCCATACCGATGCAAGCCCCCTGTGGAAGGCAAAGTTTTCCATTTCCGCGGTAAAATCCGCGATTGCCCGCTTTGCCCCGGCCTTGAGATCAAACCCCATGATGCGGGATTCTTCCGGGTTCCAGTCCGGGACCACGCCCTTGAAATATTTCTGGAACATGGCCAGTACCCGGGAAAACAGGTTGCCCAGGTCATTGGCCAGGTCCGCGTTGATCCGGTTGATCAGGGCGACTTCCGAGAAACTCGAATCCAGCCCGAAGGTCATCTCACGCATGAGAAAATACCGGATGGCATCGCTGCCGTAGCTTTCCTTGAGTTCAACGGGGTCGATCACGTTGCCCAGGCTTTTCGACATCTTGCTTTCATCCACGTTCCAGTAGCCGTGAACGAAAAGATGCTTATAAATTTCAATGCCGGCGGCCTTGAGCATGATGGGCCAGTAGATGCCGTGGGGCTTGAGAATATCCTTGGCCACCACGTGATGCACGTGGGGCCAGAAGGTTTCGAATTTTTCATCGTCCGGATACCCGAGCGCGGATATATAATTGATCAGGGCGTCAAACCACACGTAGGTGACGTATCTCTCATCAAAGGGCAGGGTGATTCCCCACTGCAGGCGGGACTTGGGTCTTGAAATGCACAAATCCTCCAGCGGTTCGCGAAGAAAGCCGAGAACCTCGTTTTTATAGCGCTCGGGCTGAATCAGATCCGGGTTTTCGTGGAGGTAGTCAATGAGCCATTGCTGGTAGCGGCTCATCCGGAAGAAATAATTGGATTCCTTGATGGAAACCGGTTCCTTTCCGTGGTCCGGGCACTTGCCGTCCACCAGATCCCTTTCTCCATAAAACTGTTCGCAGTCAAAGCAGTAAAGCCCTTCATATTCGCTGAAATAGATATCTCCGGCGTCATAGATCTCCTGCAGGATACGTTCCACCACGGCCACGTGCTCGGTATCCGTGGTACGAATGAACCTATCCGGGGAGATCCCGTAATGCGGCCACAACTGCTTGAACAATGCAGAGATTTTGTCTGCATAGGTGTGGGGATCCATGTTGTTGGCTTCTGCCGCCTTGACGATTTTGTCGCCGTGTTCGTCGGTACCCGTCAGGAAAAAGGTCTGCTCCCCCTTCATTTGGTGGAAGCGCCGGGCCACGTCTGCCGCGATGGTCGTGTAGGTGTGGCCCAGATGCGGCTTTGCGTTTACGTAATAAATCGGTGTCGTGATGTAAAAGGCAGAGGTCATATTTTTGCCGGTCCTGTGTTTTCTATCAATTGTCTGAATCGTTGTTCTTTGCGTTGCCCGATCCGTTGCTTGCTGTCTGTTGTCTTTCTGCGTATCCGTTGTATTCAAAAGCCAGGCAGCACATCAGCCGTCCGCAGACGCCGGAGATTTTCGTGGGGTTTAAGGAAAGTCCCTGCTTTTTGGCCATTTTTATGGTTACTGGATCAAATTTTGTCATGAATGCCGAACAGCACAGGATGCGTCCGCATCGGCCGACGCCACCGCACATTTTGGCCTGATTGCGGATACCGACCTGTCGCATTTCAATCTTGGTGCGAAACCGCTTGACAAGCATCTTCACAAGCTTGCGGAAATCCACCCGGCCGTCTGCGGTAAAGAAGAATGTCAGCTTGCTGCCGTCAAAATTGCTTTCCACAGAAAACAGGTGCATCTTCATCTCAAGCGAGTCGATGCACTCCCGGCAGTACTCGTAGGCTTCCTGCTCGATTTCCGCGTTTTTTCCCTCCTGCTCCCGGTCCTCGCCTGTGGCCGGGCGATAAACCTTTTTAAGCGGCTGTCTGATTTGATCCGGATCCGTTTCTTCCGGCTCGGCGGCCACTGTGCCGAAGCTGAGCCCGTGTTCGGTTTCTACAATCACGTCATCGCCGACTTTTAACACATAGGCCCCGCAATTAAAATCATATATTTTTCCTGCCGGCTTGAAACGTACGCCGACGACTTTAACATAACTTTTGTGGTTGGCTTGGGCTTCATTTGCTGTATTCATATGCGTTCAATGATTTCCTCGGTAATCCGTTTATGCGGCCAGCGCCATCACAAGGACATCCAGGGCCAGCCGGACATTGGCATTGCCGGACAGCGACTTTTGCGCCCGGTCGATGGCATCGGATTTTTCCAGAATGGTTTCCAGTGATTCTTGTTCGCATGCCGAGCGGATTTGTTCGCGTAAGTCCTGATTGTAAATGTGCCCGGGAAAATGGGCGAAAACCGCCAGATCCCGGTACCAGTTTTTCATGATTTCAAAGATCACTTCCAGATTCGCCTTGTCTGCAGCAAGCATCTCGGCAAAGGCAAGCCGGAATGCGGTCTGTTGCCGGGCAAGCCGGCGAAGCCTTTGGATGATAAAATTGCGCCGGGTCAGCCAATCCTCGGATGCCATATCCAGGGCCCGGGCCAGGCTTCCGCGGGCCAGGGCGGCGATGATCGTTGCGTTTTCATTATCCAGCCCACAGCGCCGGCCGAGGTATTCGGCCAGTTCCTGTTGCGGTATCGGATTGAAGCGGACATGCCGGCATCTGGAAACAATCGTGGGCAGCAGGTCCTGCGTATCCGGGGCGGTGAGCACAAAAAAGGTGGCCTCTGGCGGCTCTTCCAGAATTTTGAGCAGCGCGTTGCCGGCCTCGGGGTTCATCGTGTGCGCATCCGCAATCAGGACGAAGCGGTTTGACGCCTCGTCGGGCTTCAGGGCAAGGCGCCCGCAAAGATCGCGGATTTGGTCGATTCGGATGTAGGCCCCGGCGGGTTTGATTACGTGAAAGTCCGGATGTGTCCCGTGTTCGATCTTTCTGCAGAATCGGCAGATCCCGCAGGCTGAAAAATGCTGTTCCGGTGCCGTGTCTTTCTGCGGCTTTTGAAAACCGGAGATCCCGGCACAGTTGCAGACTTTGGCAAACTCGATTGCCGCGGTCGCCTTGCCGACCCCGTCTTCACCCGTAAACAGGAGCGCATGGGGAATACTGTCGTTGATCAGCGCGTTGCACAGCATCCGGACCGGGCGTTGCTGCCCGATAAGCGTCGTTAAACCGGTCACGAATTTTGCCGCTTATGCTTTCTCATTCACGCGTTCCCGCAGCTCCTTGCCGCATTTGAAAAACGGCAGCTTTTTGGGCTGGATTCGAACCTTTTCCCCGGTCTTGGGGTTGCGGCCGGTATAGCTCTTGTAATTTTTCACGAAAAAACTGCACAGGCCGCGGATTTCAATTCGTTCCTCGTTTGCAAGCGCATCTGCCATGGAATCGAAAAAGATCTGCACGACCTTGGCGGCTTCGGATTTTGAAATATTGGCTTCCTTTTTAAGGGCGGATATCATTTCAAGCTTATTCATGTGTCCTCCTGTTTAAAATTCCGAATTGCTGATTATTCCTCTAATTAAACATAAATTTTTTATAAGTCAAGGGGTTATGAAAAAATCCGACAATTTCTCCGGCCGGTCCCGGTTCTCCGGCCGGCGGCTATCGTTCCAGGGTATCGCCGATGCCGCCCAGACCGTATAATTCGAGCATGGCCATGTAGCTTTGGCCCGTCTCCTCGTCCAGGTAGGCTATCTCCACGGCCCAGCACTGGGATTCCCAGCGGACCCCGATGCCTTTTTCAATATCGGTTTCTGTTTCCAGGTTTCTTTCAAAATGGCCGAATAGCTTTAACTGTCTTGTCACCGGGGTCTCCAGAGACAGGTACAGGCTCTTGTTGGCATCCCGGTCGTATCGGTATTCCACGCTAAACCGGTCCCCGCGCCGGTCGCGCAGGCGCCCGGAAATATTGGCGGAGGCCAGTTCATCGATTTGATGGCTCCATTTCGCGTCTGCATGAAGGGTTACCGGGCTTGCCGGTGTCAGGTCCAGTTCTGCATACAGGGGCAGCAATGCGGCTTCCGGGTCATCCCGCTGTCTGAAATCGTATGCCTGCTCGATGAAAAACCGGCAGAACCGGTTGTACTGGTATTCGTCCGATCCTTCCGCCGGACCGGAGATTTTATATTTTGATGTGAAAAGGTGGGTAAACGACAGCCCCAGGCTGTTTTGCGGGTCAATCCGGTCGGTCTGGTCAAAATCCGGGTATTCGGATTGATCCGTGTCCGGGATATAGTTGTAGGCAAGCCTGGGAATGATCACGTGCTTGATTTTTTTGATCCGGTCGCCGTCCACGGAAAAGACCCGGTTGATATCCGTTGAGAGATCGCCTTCGATGTCATATAGCTCCCGGTGTTTGTACCGATCACGTTCGTTTCCGTAATACTGCCGCTTAGCATCCACGTACCAAGCGGTCTGGCGAAGCCCCACGGACGGTTCAAAATTCAAATACGGCCCGGCGTGCATTGGCAGATAGAACCTGGGGTGCAGATCCACGCGATGGCCGGTGAGCCCGTCCTGCCGGTAAAAATAGGTGTATTCCGAACCAAGCGAGCCAAACAGCATCCGGCCGGCAGCATCCGGAAATAACGGCTGCTTTAGCGAATCAAATCGGATTCGCGGCAACTGCTGAAGCGTGTCGTCGGTATCCGAAAGCCGCCGCTTGATGACATTGTCGTACCACACCAGGTCGGCATTAAGGCTTTGATAGGTCCATGTCCGCCGGATATTTAAGCGGTTGGTGCGGACCGGGTCGTTTTCATCGTCAATATCCCGTCCGAATTCGGATACGAATTGATCCGCCGTGGGTTCATGCCCCATGTACCCATCGGAAAATTCCCGGAGATAGTCCTGGTCGCTGACGATATCAAGATCCAGGCGGGCCATGGCATCCCATGGAAGCTGCTGGTCGGCCTTCATGCGGAACCAGTATCGCCCGTCATTGGGGCGTACTACTTCTTCATTATTATACTCGTCTTCATATCCCCATTTCTCGGTTGCCTCGGGGGTGCCGTCATCGATTCTGCGGTCTTCGAAACCATCGGCCATCAGGATTCCCCTGGAGTCTTTTGAGCGCACGTACCGGTATTCCACGCCGAATTTTTCGCCCCGTTCCTGGAGGTGATGGAAATAAAATGTGGCATCGCTGCTCTTGGAGATAGCCCAGAAAAACGGCTGGATGTACTCGGCGCCGTTTCTGCTGGAATACCCGGCCTGGGGGGCAAGCAGCCCGGATTGCCGTTCCAGTTTGACCGGGAACACAAACCAGGGCACGCAGAAAACCGGCAGCCGCCGGGCCCAGAAGGCGGCATGGGAAACCGTGCCGTAGCCGCCGATGGTGACATTCACATCCTTGCCGGTGATCTGCCAGTCCGGGCGGGGTCCCTGGCATGTGGTCATGCTGCCGTCCCTGATGCGGTAAGTGTCTTTTCCGGTTTTTTCAATTCTGTCGCCCCGGATATGGAAATTGTTTTCCCGGATAAACACCTCTCCCTGATACAGGGTGCCGGTGCCTTCGGCCATATCCATTTCCAGGCGCCGGCCGGTCAGCCGGTCATTTCCGGAAACCAGTCGGACCCGTCCGAATGCCCGGGCCGACTTTTCCGCCCGGTTGAGCACCACCCGATCGGCACGCAGTTCTTTTTCCCCCTGGACGATGACGACGTTGCCGGTGGCCGTGTATTGGCGGCTGTCTTCATCATAGGTAATCTGATCGGCGGCAACCTTCCATTTGCCGTCTTCCGTGATCATCTCATCGGAAAGCGCCTGGCAGAACACCCATGGCGGATATACAGCGGCAAGGCAGGCGGCAATTGCCACAAGCCTAAAGATTTTAAGGACGAATCGCGGTGGTTGCATGTAGATTGAGTTACCCCTAAATTGAGCGTTTCAGATTTTTAAAAGCAATTTATTTGAAAGGATAACATCCATTTCTATTTTAAAAATCTGAAACCCTCCGGGATTTTCAATTTTACCGCATCTACTGCGTCAGATACAGCCTCGCATAGTTGACTATAGCGAGTCTGCATCTTCCTTGTATCTGCGGCAAACTTGAAAATCGCTCAATTTAGGTTACCGTTTTTTCCGGAATTGCCCCTGGGTTTATGAATCCTGAAATGAGCGTTTCAAATTTTTACACGGATTAATATTTTAAATTTTTTTAAGGAAT
>CAZTHW010000150.1:0-6561 GCA_964613595.1 uncultured Desulfobacteraceae bacterium
GGGTGAAGCACTACACCCTGGATGTGTTCCGCAGGCTGATCATGCAGGTAACCATCAAGGGCAAGCTCGGGGATTACGAGGTCAAACGGCTGACCAGTCCGGTCACTGACCCGATTGAGCAAATGTGGTCTTTGATGAAAAAGCTCGCTCCAGAGCCGCCGGAACAATAGGAAGTCCGGCCCCGGTTTACGGCATGTCGTCATAATCCTTGCGCACCAGCACCTCCCTGGGCTTCACTCCATCTGATGGCCCGACCACGCCTTCTTTTTCCATGGTTTCGATTATTCTTGCCGCCCGGTTGTACCCGATCCGCAAATGCCGCTGCACCATGGAAATCGATGCCTGTCCGGTCTTGGCAACCAGGGCCACGGCTTCGTCGTAGCGATCATCATGATCTTCTTCGCCCCTGCCATCCTTGTCCGGTTCAGGCGCCTCGATCACCTGGTCATCGTATTCCGGCGTTTTCTGGGATTTTAAAAACTCGATGATCTTGCCAACCTCGTCATCCGAGACATAAGCCCCGTGGATGCGCTGCAGCTTGGCCGTACCCGGGGGCAGAAAAAGCATATCCCCGTCTCCCAGAAGCGCCTCCGCCCCGTTGGTGTCAATGATGGTTCGGGAGTCGATCTTGGAGGACACCTGGAACGACAGTCGTGTCGGAAAATTGGCCTTGATCAGGCCGGTGAGCACATCCACAGAGGGCCGCTGGGTGGCCAGGATCAGGTGGATGCCTGCAGCCCGGGCCATCTGGGCAAGACGCGTCAGGCTGACCTCCACGTCCCGGGAAGCCACCATCATCAGGTCTGCCAGCTCATCAACAATTACCACCACGTAAGGCAGTTTTTCCGGGAGCGGCGCATCTTCGGCAGGCTTCTCCTTTTCAATCTTTGCATTGTACTGCTTGACATTCCTGACCCGTTTTTCCGAGAGCAGCTTGTATCGCCGCTCCATTTCACGCACCGCCCAGAACAGGGCGTTGGTGGCCTTTTTCATGTCCGTGACAACAGGTGCGATCAAATGCGGGATGCCGTCGTACTCGGAAAGCTCGATCCGCTTGGGATCGATCATGATCAGTTTGACTTCTTCCGGAGTGGCCTTATACAGGATACTGGTGATCATGGTATTCAAGGCCACACTTTTGCCGGTTCCGGTTGCACCGGCGATCAAAAGATGGGGCATGGTCTGCAGATCGGCCACGACCGGATACCCCACGATGTCTTTTCCCAGTGCAATGGTGAGCTTGGAGCTCGACTTCCGGAAAACCTGGGAGCCCACGATCTCCTTGAAGCCCACGAGTTCGCGTTTCTTGTTGGGAATTTCAATGCCGATGACGGCCTTGCCCGGAATCGGGGCAATGATGCGAACGCTCAGGGCCTTTAACGCCAGGGCCAGATCATCTGAGAGGTTGACGATCTTGTTGATCTTCACCCCCGGGGCGGGGGCGAATTCATAGCGGGTAATCACCGGCCCGGGCAGTACCTCGGTGACATTTCCCTGCACTCCGAAATCCTGGAGTTTCTTCTCCAGCAACCCGGACTGCTCCCGCAGATATTCATGATCAATGTCGCCGGCCACTTTTTCCGTTTCTTCCAGAAAACTCAGAGACGGCAACTGAAAGCCTTCCTGGAGCTTCATGGAATCAAAGACTTGCTGTTTGGGCGCAGCGGAAGATACAGACCGGGGGGCCGGATTCTGGATCTTGACCTGGGCGGATGCAGCAGAACTTGTCTGTTTTTCAGTCGGGCTATCCGGCATATCACCGGTTTTTACGGAAGTCTCGGATTTTTTCGTTTTTTGGGGCCGGGCCCGCCGTTTGGGCAGGCGCGGCAGACGCAAACGACCGCAATACTGAAGGCAGCGCCTGAGCCATCCGCTGATGCGCAAGATTCCGAGTTTTGCAAGCCGTGCGCCGTTTCTGCCCGTAGCGACAAGAGAGATCCCGGTGGTCAGGATGAAGCCGATTGCAAGGATCAACAACAGGATGACCAGTGCTCCTGTCGGGTTCGCATACCGCAGAAAAATCGCCATCACGGGCTGGCCCAGCATACCGCCGGCAGCATACGGCGTATTGAAAATCACGTAGCTGTCCTGATACAGAGCAGCCAGCGCGCCGCTGTCGACCACCAACAAGATGCCGCCTGAAGCTGCCAGCCACGGAGAAACCCGGCTCCCGTACGTATAAAAACGGATACAGGTCAAAAACAGCAAAACCGGAACCCAGAATGCCCCGATTCCAAAAAGACCCACAAGCAGACCTGCCAGATAAGCACCCGCCAGTCCGAAATAATTCTGCACAAGACCGGAATCCACAGCGTGGTGCAAAGACGGGTCCGCCGGACTGTAGGTCAGCAGGCTCACTGCGGAAAACACCACCAGAAAAAAGATCAGTATCCCTGCAATTTCCCTTTGTATTGTCATATCCGCCTGTTTATCTGAGCAAGCTGCATGCCTGGTACTACACATCCAGGATAAAGGGCAGGATCACCGGCCGGCGCCGCATGGTAAAATTAAAATACTCCCGCAGGGCCCCGGGCAGCCGCCGCCGGATCACTTCGGCCGGATGCGGCAGTTCCACGGATTCCTCCACGATTTCCAGCACAACGCATTTGGCGTCTTCAATGATATGACCGGTTTCGGTTTCAAACACAAAGCCCTTGGACAGGATCTCCGGACCATACACGACAAACCCGGTTTCCTCGTCAATGGCCATGGTGACAGCCACCATGCCCTCTTCTGAAAGCAGCCGCCGCTCCTTTAACACGGACCGTCCAACATCGCCGATACCTTTACCGTCAACCAGCACCCGGCTGGTGGGGATGCGCTCGGATATCCGGCCGCCCTGTTCTCCGAATACGATCTTGTCCCCGTTTTCCGCAAGCATCACCCGATCCCGGGGGATACCGGATTCGGCGGCCAACTGGGCATGATGATACAAATGCCGGTACTCGCCGTGAATGGGAATGAAATATCTGGGCCGGGTCAGGTCGATCATCATCTTGAGCTCATCGCGAAAGGCATGCCCGGATACGTGTATTTCCGAAATTTTTTCGTAGATCACGTTGGCTCCCTTGCGGAAAAGGTTGTTGATAATCTTGGCAATCGCCTTTTCGTTTCCCGGAATGAACTTGGAGGAAAGCACCACGGTATCGCCCGGCTTGGTTTTAATCTGCTTGTGCGAACCCGTGGACATGCGGGCAAGCGCTGACATGGGCTCCCCCTGGCTGCCGGTGGTAAGGATAATCAGCTCTTCATCCGGGTATTGATCCACATCTTCTATTGAAATTTCCATGTGTTCCGGGATCTGCAGCAGGTTCATCTGTTTGGCGATTTTCACACTCAGTTCGATGCTGCGGCCGTTGAACATAATCTTCCGGCTGCCGGTCTTGATGATGTTGACGATCTGCTGGATGCGGGAGATGTTGGAGGCAAACAGGGCCACAATAACCCGGCCGGGACTGTTGACGATAATTTTTTCCAGGCTCTGGCGCACGCGTGCATCCGAGGGGGTGCGTCCCTCGCGCTCCACGTTTGTGGAATCCGACATCAGCGCAAGCACCCCCCGCTGCCCGCACCTGGCAAAGGCATCCACATCGGTTTCCAGGCCGGCAATGGTGGAATCGGAAATCTTGAAATCCCCCGTATGCACGATCAGCCCGTAGGGTGTGTCAATGGCCAGGCCCACCCCGTCGACAACGCTGTGATGCGCCCGGATGAACTCAAAGGAAAACGGAGAGACGGAAATGCGCTGGCCGGCGCACACTACGTTGAGCGAGGCAGTTGCCATCAGGCCGTGTTCTTCAAGCTTGTGGCGGACCATGCCGAGGGTAAAGGGTGTGCCGTAAACCGGCAGGTTGACTTCCCGGAGCAGATACGGAAGGGCCCCGATATGATCCTCGTGTGCATGGGTCAGCACCAGGGCGCGAAGCCGGGATTTGTTCCGCAGAATATAGCCCATGTCCGGGATCACATAATCCACGCCCAGCATGTAGTCCTCCGGAAACATCAGCCCGGCGTCAATGACCACGATCGTGTCCCCGTATTCCAGGGCCATCATGTTCAGGCCGATTTCGCCCAGCCCGCCCAGGGGAATGATTTTCAGCATGGTTGAATGCATTGGCTACCACCGAAAAGTCCGTAATTTCAATATCGAAATCCGATTATACAGTGATGTCCGATTCCCGGACAATCCCGTCAATCAAAGCCATAAACCAGCGCTGCTGTGCGTCATTGGCATAGGCCATGCAATTGCAGTGCATCCGGTTGTGGGTCCGGACGAGAAATTCGCCAACCAGCGCCCCGGGCTTGATCTGCAGGGCGAAATACAGGGGATGGCAGTCCTCATGGGAAGCCTGCACGGCGGTGTAGAATTCCGGATCCAGCGGAACCCAGTACACCCGGTCGAGCACGGCCGGTCCGAACCGCTCGGTTAAGCAAGTCTCCAGCTTTTTTTGATCCTGCTCGCTAAGTTCATCAATAACATATTGTTTCATTTTGGCATCTCTATCACATTCACCACCGATGGGCAAGCACCGGATGTTTTGCACCTGTCTCGTGTTTAATCAACTTGGTTTTCATGTCCGTGCCGCCGCCAAAACCGCCTACGGCCCCGTTGGTGCGGATCACCCGGTGACAGGGGATGAGCAGCGGCCAGGGGTTGGCGGCCAGGGCATTGCCCACGAATCGAGCCGCGGCGGGTTTACCCATGTCCGCGGCAATATCCCTGTAGGTCCGCACCCGGCCGTACGGAATCTCAGCGGTAAGGCGCAGCACCTGCCGATGAAGCGGGGTCAGGTGATCCTGGCAAAGCCACTGCCATGGCGTTTCAAGGGGCTTGCCGAGTTCAAGGTATTCCCGGATCATCTGATCGAGTATCCGGATCCCGGCCAGCGCCGATTCATTGGTTAGTTGCTGACTGTCTGCCCGCATCCCGGTTTTGCAGGCCTCCGGCTGATACGTGCCGGGCAGCCAGATGCGCCTGACCCGGAACGGGTCCGGCAAAATATCCACCAGAATTGTTCCGATCCACGTATGTATGCTGTACAAAGCGGCACCTTTCATCCGGCATATAGCAATAAAAACCTTCGATGAAGGCCTGAAAATACCGTAGACGAGCCGGAAAATCATATAAACGCGATTTCTTCGCGGTGAGGTTATGGATGGATTTTTTTATCCCGCAGCTTTGGCGTGATGTGCATGGTGCCGGGCGGCTTTACAAGACGGTAAGACCCCGGCCATGGGGCATGGCCGGGGGCATGGATCTCCGGTATGCGGGCTAGGTTTCTTCCACTGTAATTGCGCCGGGTTCGCAAACCTCGATGCAGCTTTCACATCCCAGGCACTCCTCGGCATTGACCGGAACGGACTTGCCGTCCTGGATTTCAAAAACCTCCACCGGGCAGACATCCACACATTCCTCGCAGCCTTCACATTTCTCCGCGTCAACAATCGGATTAAAAGCCATTTTTCGTCTCCTTTCTCAATTTCCATATGGATTATAGTATATCAATGGGCTGTTCATTTCGGCGCCGATGCAACAAGATTTTTCCAATATACCAATTGTTGGGTCGAGTCAAGGGGCCTGACCCGATTTTTTCGGCTACTGCCCGACCCGCTGCAAAAGCGCCATGATCCGGTCCCGGCTGCCGAGTTCATAGAAATCCGCTTTGAAACCGTCATCAAGTCCGCCGGTTTTGCCCGACATAATCTGCACCCCTTCGGGCGGATCATCCATTTTCCTCAGGGTTTCATCCTCCTCGGACACGGCTTCCATGACAGCCTGACTGGGCGTGACAAAAAGGCGCGGCGGATCGGAATCGGCAGTCATCAGGGTATGCCACGCCCGCAGGCGGGACTCGGTCATGTAGGCGCCCGGATCCTTCACCGGGTTTTTTGAAGCACCCGTACTGCCCGTGGAAAAACGATCCGATTGCTCGGGACCGCCCCGGATCCGTAAAAACATTTCCTGTTCTGCACGGTCCGTGGCTGCGAGTTCGCTTTGAAGCTCGGCGGTCTGCCGGTCATACTCCTGGGCCAAAAACAAAAACAACCTGGCCTGAAAAACCGGGTCCGGTGCCGGTGCTTCGGGCTTTGGGCCCCTGCGGATCTCCGTGCTGATTTCCGGGGCAAACTCCTTGTGAAAAAACCCGGTATCCGAGATTTTCTTCAAGGCGGCCGCATCCTTCTGATAAACTTCGCCCCAGTCCCGGTAATTGCCGGCAAGCTCCACCAGCCGCCGCTCATCTCCCCGGACGGGGAACCTGAGAACAATTGTGCCTTCTGCGGCCAGTCTTTCCATTGCCGCCGGTGTCTGGCCGGCGGCCGGCTGATATACAACGGTGGCGCCGAAGCGGGCATGGATAGCGTGAGCTATCGCTTCGGAAACAAATGTAAACGGAAACAATGCAACTGTGAATTGACTCATGATTTATCGATTTTCTCGTCTTTGATTTCAATTCCCGCCTGTATCAACTGCTCGCGGATTTGGTCGGCTTTTGCAAAATCCTTGCGGCGCCGGGCTTCCCTGCGCTCTTCGATCAGCGCCTCGATTTCGGGGCTGTGGAC
>CAZTHW010000151.1:0-6548 GCA_964613595.1 uncultured Desulfobacteraceae bacterium
GTAATAAGGGGTATATTTAGCTGCAAGCTGCAAGCTGCAAGCTGCAAGTTTCAAGGGGCAGGGCGGAGGACGAAAGACAGAGGACAGAAGACAGAGGGCAGAGGGCGGGAGACGGAAGGCAGAGGACAGAGAACGGCGTAGGAAAGGGCAGGATATGAAGGATACGGTGATCGGGGTGATCGGGCTCGGGTATGTGGGCCTGCCGCTGGCGGTGGCATTCGGCCGGCATTTCAGGACCATCGGGCATGACATCAAGACCGATATTATCGAGAGTTACAAAAACTGCGTGGATCCCACAGGCGAGCTGGGCGCAGACGAGCTCAGAAGCGCTTCGTTTCTGGAATACACCGCCGATCCGCAGTGGCTGGCAGAAGCCGACGTGATCATCGTGGCCGCGCCAACGCCCATTGATATTGCCCGCCAGCCGGATCTGGGCCCGATTACCTCGGCTTCGCAAACCGCGGGCCGGTACATGAAAAAGGGCGCGGTGGTGGTTTTCGAATCCACGGTGTATCCCGGGCTCACAGAAGAGATCTGCGTGCCCATCCTGGAAGAGGCCTCGGGCATGACGTGGAAAACGGATTTTCACGTGGGGTATTCCCCGGAAAGAATCAATCCCGGGGACAAGGAGCATACACTGGCCACGATTGTCAAGGTGGTGGCAGGCGATGACGGCCCCACCCTGGACCTGCTGGCCGGGCTTTACGGCACCATTGTTTCGGCCGGGGTTCACCGGGTGGAGCAGCTCCGGGAGGCCGAAGCCGCCAAGGTGATTGAAAACACCCAGCGGGACTTAAATATCGCCCTGATGAACGAGCTGGCCGTGATATTCAACAAGCTCGGCATTGACACCCAGAACGTGCTCACCGCGGCCGGCACCAAGTGGAATTTCCTGCCGTTTAAGCCCGGCCTGGTGGGCGGGCACTGCATCGGGGTGGATCCTTATTACCTGACCCACAAGGCCGAGACCATGGGCTACCATCCGGAGGTCATCCTGGCGGGCCGCCGGATCAATGACAACATGGGCAAGTTCGTGGTGGAAAACGCGGTCAAGCTCATGTGCAAGGCCGGGCGCAGCCTGATCAACGCCCGGGTGGCCATTCTCGGGCTGACCTTTAAGGAGGACTGCGCAGATCTGCGCAACACACGGGTGACCGATATCGTGCACGAGTTCCAGTCATACGGCATCACCCCGCTGATCCATGATTCCCTGGCAGATGCCGGGGCCGCCCGCGCCATTTACGGCATCACCATGTGCGGCTGGAAAGATCTCAGGGATCTGGATGCCATGATCATTGCCGTGGCCCACCACGAATACCGGTCCATGGCTGCGGCGGATTTCCTGAACCACCTGGCCCCGGGCGGGTGCCTGCTGGATGTCAAGGGTGTGCTCGACCCGGGTGCCATCCGGGAAAACGGATTTCATTTCTGGCGGCTGTAAGGCACCTTACCGGCTGGCGTCCTTGTAGGCCGCGGTCTGTTTGCCGATGATTGCGGGAAGCTCCGGGTTTTTCGGGTTTTCCTCGATGGTGCGTTCAAATGCGCTGCCGATGACCACGCCGTCGGCCACAGCGGAGACCGCGGACACGTCTGAAGGCGTGGAAATTCCGAAGCCCACGCATACCGGAATGTCGGCTGCCTGCTTGAGCTTTTGCACGTGCTGCCCGATGTCCGTGGTATCCAGCCCGCCCGAGCCGGTCACCCCGGTCATGGATACCATGTAGAGAAATCCGGAGGCGTTCTGCGCGATCATGCGCATGCGGTCTTCGGGCGTGGTGGGCGCCACCAGGCGAATCAGGCAGAACGCATCATCCTGCCATTCACCGGTAAGTTCTTCGGATTCCTCGGGCGGCAGGTCCACCACCAGCACGCCGTCTGCTCCGGCCAAAACCGCGTCTTCGTGGAATTTTTCCACCCCGTAGGCCATAATCGGGTTGTAGTAGGAAAACAGGATGATCGGGACATCCGCGATTTGGCGGATTCTCCGGGACATCTCCAATACGTCTGCCATGTGGATGCCGGCCTTTAAGGCCCGGGCCGAGGAACGCTGGATCACCGGCCCGTCTGCTGTGGGATCGGAAAACGGTACACCGAGTTCCAGCACGTCCACGCCGTTTTCGCACATGGAGGAAATCACAGCCAGGGAGGTTTCCATATCCGGGTCCCCGGCAGTGACAAATCCCACCAGAGCCTTTTCGTTTTTATCCTGCAATCGTTTGAACGTTTTTTCAATTCGTGTCATACAATCCATCCTTTCCCTGCATTCACTCCGGGGGCATCAGCAACCCCACTTCCCACCGACCACTGACCACCGACCACCGACTACCGACTACCGACCACCGCCTTCCGCCTCGGCCACGATGGACAAATCCTTGTCCCCGCGGCCCGAGAGGTTGACCACGATGACCTGGTCGGCTGGCGCATCCGCGGCGATTTGCATGGCGGCTGACAGTGCGTGGGAACTTTCCAGGGCCGGGATGATGCCCTCTGTGCGGCACAGGGCGGCAAAGGCCTCCAGGGCCAGGGTATCTGTAACGCTCACGTATTTTACCCGGTCCAGATCCTTGAAAAGCGCATGTTCCGGGCCCACGCCGGGGTAATCCAGCCCCGCGGAAACCGAGTGGGCCTCGCTGATCTGGCCGTAGCGGTCCTGGAGCAGGTAGGACTTGGAGCCGTGCAGCACGCCCAGGGAGCCCGCGCACAGGGTGGCCGCGTGTTTTCCGGTATCAATGCCATTGCCTGCTGCCTCCACGCCGGTCATGGCCACGGAATCATTGACAAACGGGTAAAACAGGCCCATGGCGTTGCTGCCCCCGCCCACGCAGGCAACCAGGTGGTCGGGCAGCCGGCCGATTTCTTGCAGAGCCTGATCCCGGGTTTCCTCGCCGATTACCTTCTGAAAATCCCGGACCATGGCAGGATACGGATGCGGGCCGGCCACGGAACCGATCACGTAGAAGGTATCGCGCACCGCTGAGACCCAGTAGCGCATGGTTTCGTTCATGGCGTCCTTCAGGGTGCCGGTGCCGGATTCCACGGGCACGACTTCCGCGCCCAGCAGTTCCATGCGGTTGACATTGGGCGCCTGGCGGCGGATGTCCTCGGTGCCCATGAAGATTTTGCAGTCCATGCCGAAAAACGCCGCAGCCGTGGCCGTGGCCACCCCGTGCTGGCCCGCGCCGGTTTCCGCGATCACCTTGGTTTTGCCCATCCATTTGGCCAGAAGGGCCTGGCCCAGGGTGTTGTTGATCTTGTGGGCCCCTGTGTGGAGCAGATCTTCGCGCTTGAGGTAGATGGCCGCCCCCCCGATTTTCCGGGTCAGGCGTTCGGCAAAGTAAAGCGGGGTGGGGCGTCCGGCAAAGTCCTTTAGCAGCCCGTAGAGCTCCTTTTGAAAACCGGAGTCCCGGACGTATTTTTGATAGGCTTCGTTTATCTCCAGCAGGGCAGGCATGAGGGTTTCTGCCACGTACCGGCCGCCGTAGGGCCCGAAATGGCCTTTTTCATCCGGGTATCCGGTTATTGGGTTGTCGGCCTGCAATTCAGCCATCAGAAGATTCTCCTTGTGGGTTGTGTGATTTCAGACAGGCGCACGGCATAAATAAAATCCCGCACCCGCCTTGTATCTTTTCTGCCCGGGGCGGATTCCACCCCAGAGCTTACGTCCACGGCATCCGGGCGCGCGGCTGCAATGGCATCGGCCACGTTTTCCGGTCCAAGCCCGCCTGCAATGACAAAGGGGTATTGTTCATTAAAGCCCCGGGCCGCAGACCAGTCCCAGGTCATGGCATTGCCCCCGGGCAGTTTTCCGGCGGAACATTCCACCAGAAAAGCCGAAACATGGTATTGCAATGCCGCTGCAATCCCCGGCCAACCGTTTACATACAGGCACTTGATCACAATCAGGCCGTGTTCCATGAGCCGTCGGGCCAGTTCCGGGGGCTCTGCGCCGTGCAATTGTACGGCGTGCAGCCCGCACCTGACGGCCGCCTCCATTATCGTGCCTTCGGATTCGTTGACAAACACGCCCACCCGGGCGATGTGCGCCGGCAGAACACCGGTGATTTCCGCGGCTCGGGCCGGGGTGACATACCTGGGGCTTTTGGGGTAAAACACCAGGCCGATGGCATCGGCGCCCCAGGCGGCGCATGCCATGGCGTCTTCTGCCGCGGTGATGCCGCAGATCTTGACCTGGATTCGTTCGTGCTCTCGGTGTAAGGATTCTCCGGTATACATGGACAGTCTACCCGTTTTTCAGGTGCGTTAAAAAAGTTTCCGGGTCTTGTGCCCGTACCAGGCTTTCGCCGACAAGAAAGTTGCGGATCCCGGCCGCCAGGTTCTGCTCGATGTCTGCACGCGAAGCAATGCCGCTGGCCGCAATCGGGATCTGGCCGGATTCCAGGGATGCGACCATGTCCATGGCGGTGCGGATGTCGGTGTCAAAAGAGGCCAGGTTCCGATTGTTGATGCCGATGAGCACGGCGCCGGTCCTTGCCGTGATTTCCAGGTCCGCCGGGGTGTGTACTTCCACCAGTGCGTCCATGTCCAGGTCCGCGCACAGATCCAGCAGTTCGGAAAGCCGGAATTCAGACAGAATGCGCACGATGAGCAGCACGGCATCCGCCCCGCGCGCGGCGGCTTGGTATACCTGGTAATCCGAAATGATAAAATCCTTTCGCAAAACCGGCAGTCCTGTTGCCCGGCGGGCTGCTTCCAGGTCCGCCAGGCTCCCCTTGAAAAACGCCGCATCCGTGAGCACGGAAAGGGCGGCTGCGCCGCCGCGTTCATATGCTGCGGCATGCCGGGCCGGGTCGAGCCCCGGACAGATATCGCCCTTTGAAGGCGAGGCCCGCTTGATCTCGGCGATAATATTGACCGGACCCGGGTTTTCCATTGCCGCGCGAAAAGAGCGGAAATCGCTTCTTGCCCGGGCTGCGGCTTCCAGGTCCGAAACCGGGGTTAGCTGCCGGGCGGCACGGATCTCCGTGTTTTTGCGTGCCACGATTTTTGTCAGCAGATCTTCGGCCATTTATGCGTTCTCTCGGGTAAAGGCGATCAGGGATTCCAGTTTATCCGCGGCAGCGCCCGTGTCAATGGCTGATTCCGCCATTTCAATGCCCGGGCCGATTTTTTCCGCCCGGCTCGCGGCCATCAGGGCGGCCGCGGCATTGATTGCCACGATATCTCGCCGCGGCCCTTTTTCGCCGGACAGGATGCTGCGGGTGATTTCGGCATTTTCCGGTGCATCTCCGCCCCGGATTTCCGCCGGGTCTGCCAGGCGGCCGAAATAGGTTTCCGGTGAAATGTCATACGTGGTTATCTGGCGGTCCCGAAGTTCGCACACCCGGGTGGGCGCGCACACCGAGATTTCGTCCAGCCCGTCATGACCATGCACCACCAGGGCCCGCTTTGTGCCGAGCTGGTTTAAGGCACGGGCAAACATTTCCGTGAGCTGGGGGGCAAATACGCCCAGCAACTGGCAATTGGCGGCAGCCGGGTTGGTCAGCGGACCGAGCATGTTGAAAATGCTTCGCAGGCCGAGCTCCTTCCTGGCGTTTGCCGCATACTTCATGGCTCCGTGATACCTGGGTGCAAACAGGAAACCGATTCCTGTTTCAGCAATGCCTTCCTCCACGAGTTCCGGATCCACGTCCAGGTTTACGCCCAGGGCCTCGAGCAAATCCGCGCTGCCGCACTGGCTGGAAACGGACCGGTTGCCGTGCTTGGCCACGGTGACCCCGCAGCCGGCAACCACAAAAGCGGTGACCGTGGAGATGTTAAAGGTGCCGGCCGCATCCCCGCCCGTGCCGCAGGTGTCAATCACGTCGGCTGCGGCGGTTTCGATCCGGACGGCCTTTTTGCGCATGGCCCGGGCTGCGCCGGCAAGTTCGGCATAAGTTTCGCCCTTGGTGGCAAGCGCGGCCATGAACGCGCCCACCTGTGCGTCCGTGGTGTTTCCCGAAAAGATTTCGCCGACCATGGCCGCGGCTTCTTCCTCGGTGAGATCCTGCCGCCGGCAAATCTTGTTTAGCAGATCGCGGAACATGTAACTTCCTCCTGATTGCTGTCAGTTATCTGTTTGCGGAAATTCAATCAGCCACCACAAAGATCGCGAAGCGCACGAAGGCGTGGTTTCTGTTTTCTTCTTCGTGGTCTTCGTGTGCTTCGTGGTTATTCTCCTTTCTTCTCATTTTGCGCACCGTCGCACAACTTCAAAAAGTTTCTCAGAATCCGCTTTCCCACCGGGGTCATGATCGATTCCGGGTGAAACTGGATGCCTTCGGTGGGGTGCTGGCGGTGCCGGAGCCCCATGATTTCGCCGTCCTCGTTTTCAGCACTGATTTCCAGGCACTCGGGAAGATCCTGCCGGTCCACGGCCAGGGAATGATAGCGCATGGCGGCAAACGGCTTGTTCATGCGCGAGAATATGGTTTTGCCGTCCGCGGTCACAGTGGAAACCTTGCCGTGCATGAGCTTTTTGGCCGCCTGAATACGGCCGCCGAATGCGTGTGCAATTGCCTGGTGTCCCAGGCACACCCCGAGAATGGGAA
>CAZTHW010000152.1:0-6537 GCA_964613595.1 uncultured Desulfobacteraceae bacterium
CACGAACATGGTGATGGTTTCCAGGATCGTATACATAGCCGCCTTGGACCGGATCAGGCTGTCTATATCGGCCTGAGAGATGGTCAGGTCTTGTCCTGTTGCCGAATCCCCGCCGAAAACGATGACCAGGTGCCGCATGCCGTCTGCTTCCTTCAGTCGACTCCCGCAGGCCTCCGGCACCAGCCGTCCCCGGATATCAAGCATGCCGGAGATAAAAAGCTGCGCGGCCAGGTCGATCATCCCTGATCCACAGATTCCCTTCGGCGGCTGATCTTCAATGGTGCTGATGTCAAATTCGCCGGAATCCGGGTCGATCTGCACGGTGTCAATCACGCCCGGCCCGGCTGTCATCCCGATCTCCGAGACGCCCCCTTCAAGCGCCGGTCCGGCCGCCCCGGCACATGCCACCAGCCAGTCCCGGTTGCCCAGCAGAACTTCCGCATTGGTTCCCACATCCACGAGAATGGCGATTTCCTCATTTTCATGAAACCCCGCACAATAGGCGCCTGAAATCAGGTCCCCGCCGAAGTAACTGCCGGCATTCGGAAAAACAAACACCCTGGCGCAATCGTGGACACAAAGCCCCAGTTCATCGGCCCGGACCGCACCCGGGACATTGGCGGCCGGGATATAAGGCTCGCGGATAATATAGCGCGGGGACAATCCCAGAAACAGGTGCGACATGGTCGTATTTCCCGCCACTGCCATCAGGTAGACGCTATCCGGGTCCATTTCCGCATCCCCGCACATCCGGACGATCTGCTCGTTTAGACCCGTTATGATCAGGTTGTGCAATTCTTCACCGCCACCGACGGTTTCCGCATGATGAATCCGGGCCAGAATATCGGCGCCAATGGCGGTCTGGGGATTGTCAAAAGCGGCCTCGGCCAGCACCTCGCCCGAGGCCAGGTCCAGCAGCCGGAGTACCACCCGGGTCGTTCCCAGGTCCACGGCAATACCCGCGGCCGTCTGCCGGCTGCCGGGGGAAAGCACCGCAATTAGCTGCCAGCGCCCGCTTGTCCGGAAGACCACGCACCGACAGGCATACTCCCATTTGCGCAATTTTTCGGGAAGCTGCTTTAAAAGGCAAAGATCCGCGGCCACCGTGTCGGCTCCCAGTTCCGCGGCCAGGGCTTTTTTCAATCGGTCGGCATCCCCGGTATTGTCCTCGAGAGAGGGCGGCTGCATGCGGATATCAACCACCCATCCGTTTTCTGCTGCCATTTCTTCCTGTTTCATTACAAATCAAACGCCATGTCCCGGCTGACACCGAAACATTCCATTTGCCCGCCGTTGTCCGCCAGGTACTTCCGGCATCCGTCGACCAGCCGGTCCATTGCCGCATCCGTTCGCTCCTGGTTGAGGTGAAACAGTCCCAGTTGCCTGACCCCGGACTCCATGGCCAGCCTGAGGGTGTCCATACAGGAGGAATGCCCCCATTCAATGCTGTCCTTATATTCCCCGGGCGTGAATTCGGCGTCATGTATGAGTATGTCGGCTTCCCGGCAGAAGTCCATGTAATCGCTGTATCTGCAGCCGCCGGGATGAACATAGCCCAGCTCGTTGTCCGTGAGAAATACAAAAGTCTTGCCGTCCTCCTCAAACTTGTAGCCGCACCCGCCGTTGGGGTGACTCAGGGCAATCGGGGTGACGGTTACAGACCCGATTTCAAAGGCATCCGGACATCCCTTCAGATACGTCATCTGTGCGGTCAGGTCCGAATACCGGACCGGAAAATGCGGCGGCCGCATCAGCTTGGTGACAATGTTTTCCACGTATCTGCCGGGAAACGGGCAGCGGTGCATCCGGATCTGTGCGGCTGCATCGTAAAGGGGTTTGAAAAAGGGGAATCCCAGCAGATGATCCCAGTGGGAATGGGTAAAAATAAAATTATAAACATGGCGGTTTTCGCCGATGAGCTGACTGCCCAGCCTGCGGATGCCGGTGCCGGCATCCACGATAATCAGGTCATCGCTGCGGGTTCGGATTTCAATACAGGTGGTGTCTCCGCCGTATTTTTCGAACTCACAGCCCGAAACCGGTATGGAACCCCGCGAACCCCAGCATTTAATATACATGTCCGCCCCTTTTACTCAGGCTTTGCCGCCACACGTGCCCAGGTAGGTGTACCAGATTCCTTCGCTTATCCAGCGCTGAATGATTCGGCCCGGGCCGTAACAAAGCAATTCCTCCACGCGCCGGGCATGGCTTCGCAGCACCCCGGAAAGCACAAACCATTTTTTTTCGTAAAATGCCGGATTAACGATAATCTGCCGCATCACATCAAAATGGATGTTTGCAATCAGCAAGTCTGCCGGAACCTCCACAAGTTGGGCGGCATCCGCACAAACAGAGAGCATCCTGGAACCCATCCGGTTGCGCTCGATATTTTCCCGCGCTGTTTGGGCCGCCAGGTAAATGCTGTCCACTGCCAGCACTTTTTGACAGCCCAGCCGGGCTGCAGCCAGCCCCAACAGCCCCGTGCCGGCGCCCAGGTCCAACGCCGAGGCGATATCGCACTTTTCGCACGCGATCTCAACGGCTTCAAGGCAGCTGCGGGTGGTCGGATGCGTGCCCGCCCCGAAAACAACGCCGGGGTCAATCACCAGTCCGAGCCGATCGTCTCCCGGTTCCGGGTCCGCCCAGGGCGGGGCCACGTGGAAACGCTGTGTGGAAAATGTCCGGATCTCGCCGCCGTGCCAATCCGCGAAAGGCATGTGAAACCTGTCGATCAGCTCCAGGTCCGAATTTTCGCGGATCAGATCATCGACCTGCGCGTCTGCGGGGCTGGCAAAAAAGAGGAACGCTGCATCATCTTCCTGCCAGTTTCCGATAAAACCGCCGTCAAACCGGTCTTCCGCCTCCCGGATGTGCCCTTTTACATAATAGATGTGCAGATCAGGATACGGCGTGTTCACTGGCTTTTGCGGATTCGGTTTCGAAAATTTTTTCAAATATATCAAAGGCAGCCCGCACCACCGGGTTGTCTTCCGGCAGGTTGATCATGGCGTTGCCCTTGAAGTCATAATCATAGACCGTATCGTCTTCCGGAAGCACGCCGCCGAGTTCGACCCCGGCTTCCCGGATCATTTCAACAGCCGCCTCGGGTGCCCCGGACTTGACCTGGTTGATAATGATATAACTCTTGCCCATTCCTATATTCAAGTTCTGTGCCAACTTGTGTATCCGGAGCGCGGCCTGCAGACCCCGGCGGGATGCATCGGTGACAATGAGCAGGACATCCACGTTTTTGGTGGTCATGCGGCTGACATGCTCCATGCCCGCCTCGTTGTCCATCACCACGTAGGGGTAATTCTCCTGCATCCGGTCTAAAAAATTGGTCAGCAGGGTATTGGCCGCGCAATAGCAGCCCGCCCCTTCAGGCTGGCCCATGACAACAAGGTCGTAGTCGCCTGATTCCATGACCGCCTGCTCCAGGCGCATGGAAATAAACACGTCCTTGGTCATGCCGCTGGGCACATTGCCCTTTTTCATATCCTCCCGCGCCTGTCCCAGGGTGTCGGTGATCTCCAGGCCGAGCACTTCATTTAAATTGGCATTGGAATCCGCATCCACGGCCAGAACCGGGGTGCGGCTGGTTTTTAACAGGTACTTGATAAGCAGGCCGGCCACGGTGGTTTTTCCGGTTCCCCCCTTGCCGGCCAGAGCGATATGAAATGCCATTGCAGGTTAATCCTTTCAACTGAATTTTGTTTATTAAAAAATATTTAGGCCACTTGCCCAAAACAGTCAAGCATCTTTTGGGCAATTCCGGCCGCTGCCCCACACCAGGGCCTGAGTGTAGAACATAAGCATTGCCACCCCCGGAGCAAACCCCGGCAAAAAAGATTGTCTGCGGCAAAGTAATTGATCATCCGTAAAACCTGTGCTACCGATTGAACCTGCTGTTTATCCGGGGGCAATTTTTTGTTTAATCCCAAACCAACAGGCGCAGAACCATGGGAACAACCATATTTTCCGGGGACATCGGGGTAAAACTGGCAGTCGGGATTGATATGGCAGATATCACCGGCGACCTGGAAGCACTGGTAAATGATGCCGGCATCCGAACGGGGACACTTTTTGCCACCATGACCGGCTCCACGGGGTCATTAACCGCTATCGAAAAAATACAATGTCTCCCATCCCGATGCACCTGAAACACTTTGGCGCCGCGCTCCGCTTTATCACGATATTGCCGGCGGGGCCGGCCGCGGCCTACCATCCCCGGGAAATGATTGCCTTTTTCCCGGCCGTGGGCTTGATGCTCGGGGTGATTCTGGCCTTTGCCGACACGTTGTTTTCCGCCTTTTTCGCACCGTTGCTGGTCGGGATCATGGACGTGATGGTGCTGGCTGCACTCACCGGCGCCCTGCACCTGGACGGTCTTGCGGATACGGCAGACGGGCTTTTTGCACACAAGGACAGACAATCCGCCCTGTCGATTATGAAAGACAGCCGGATCGGCGTGATGGGGGCGGTTGCCCTGATTTGTCTTTTACTGACAAAATACGGCACATTTGCCGCCCTGTCCGCCGGCGGTCAGGCGGGCTGGACCAAATTTTTGATCCTGGTGCTGATTCCGGCATACGCCAGAGCCGGCATGCTTTTCGGCATCCGGTTTCTGCCATACGCCCGCCCCGAGGGAGGTACCGGGTCGGATCTTTTTTCAGAGCGCCTCAAGTCCGGGGAATACTGGGGTATATCGGCATGCGTGCTGCTTTCCCTGCTGCTGGGATGGCGGGCAATCCTGATCAATGCGGTGTTTTTTGTCACCTGCGCCGGGCTGATCGGTTTTTACCGCAGACGCATGGGCGGTATCACCGGAGATATGCTCGGTGCCATGTGCGAGATCACGGAAACGACACTGTTGATTTCTGCTGCCGCAGGGCTGTAAGGCCCCCTATGATTTAAAACCCTTATCCGCCAATGCCTTAACCATGGTCACTGCCTGATCGTCATTGATGTCATCGGTGTTGATGATCAGGTCGAAGTGTGTGGGCTCATCAACGCTTGTATAAAAATAGCGGCGGGTAAAGGAACGCCGCTGGGACTCCACCCTGTAGATCTGCCGCCGGGCTTCATCGGCCGAAATATTGGATTCTTCTGCCACCTTTTTGATCCGGTTTTCCAGTGAGGCGATAAAGCGCAGCCGGATATTTTCCGAAGGCGGGACGATGAACGTGGCGCCCCGGCCCACGATGACCGCCTTTCCGTGTCTGCCGATGGTGCCCACGATTTTCATGAGGTGCTTCATATACTCATCAGGCCACAGATGCCGCTGCTCGACCACGGTGGCGATCACGTCCTCCAAAACATTAAGCCCCTTTTCATCCAGCGTTTCCAGCACCCGGCTGCTGGTATTGGCATCCTCGGCCATCTGCTGGATGATTTCCCGGTCAAACAGTTCGTATCCAAAAGCCTCGGCCAGTTTGCCGGCGATTTCATTTCCGCGGCTGCCGGGCTGCCGGGAGACCGTGATTACCGATGCCTTGGCCGGGACCTTTTTTACCGCCGTGCCTTTTGATCTTTGCCACTGCTGGATCTGATCTTCCACAATCCGGCCAACAGAACGCCCCTTGGGAATCTTCATTCCTCCTCCTTGTGCCTGTATATTGGGGTGTATACTGGAAACGCCATCACAACCTGCAAGAATATTTCCATATTCAGTCTATAATGCCGAAGCGGGCCCGTGTCAATTCAGACCGCTGCATAATGCGCGGCACGCGGAAAATCAGAATTTATTCGGAATTCAGGCAGTGTGCGCCGCAGGCTCCGGTCAGCCGCCGGCCGGCTTCACGGGCCTGCTCCAGGTATTCGGGGAACTTGAGCGCATCGCCTTCAAAATCCAGGCCCCGGTACAGCAGGCAGTCCCACAGATCCGCATCCAGCACGTCGAAAAAATATTTCATGCTCAGCAGGGTGCCATCGAACAGGCGCTTTCCCCTGGTGGCACCCACTGAGATGAGCAGGCCCTTGCGCTGCAGCCCGGATTTGCCGGCCCCGGAGCCGTCAATCCAGTATTTTTTGACCCACAGGGACTGGCACCGGTCCATGAGCATCTTCATATGCGCACTGACCGTGTAGAAAAAAATCGGGGTGGCAATCATCAGGCCGTCTGCGGCCAGCATGGCATCGCGCACGCGCTGGAAATCGTCCTTGATCACGCACTCGCCGTCCTGCTTGCACCCGTAGATCTCCAGGCAGGGCGAAATCCTGCAGTCCCGCAAAACAAATTCCTCAACCCGGGCACCGCTGTCCCGGGCCCCGGCAACCGCTTCTGAAAGCAGCGCTGCAGTGTTTCCCCGCCGCCTGGGGCTGCCGTATATGGCTGCGATATTTGTCATTTTCCCCCATCCCGGTTTTATAATGTTTATTATTAACAAACGAATTCGGAAAATGGCAATCAGTTTTATCCGGGATCGGGGTCTGCAATTATCATTGACACCCGGCAGGGCGGTCTTTATTTTTATGCCTGTAAAAAGTCCTTTTTACAGGCAGTGTTAAGTTTGAAGTGTTAAGTGGTTAAGTAAAATC
>CAZTHW010000153.1:0-1186 GCA_964613595.1 uncultured Desulfobacteraceae bacterium
CTCCGGCTGACCATTGAACGGGCCCTGGAGCATACCCGGCTGAAACACGAAAACTGGGATCTTAAGGCCCGACTGAAAAACCTTGCAGACAGCCGGCAGATTATTGCCGCCAGTGCGCAGATGAAAGACCTGCTGGACATGGTGGCCACAATTTCGCCTTCAGAGGCAACGGTGCTTATCACAGGGGCAAGCGGCACAGGAAAGGAACTCATCGCCCGGGCAGTTCATGCCAACAGCAGCCGCAGCAACGGAGCCCTTGTTGCGGTCAACTGCGCTGCGCTAACCGAGTCTCTTCTGGAATCCGAACTGTTCGGCCATGAAAAAGGGGCCTTCACCGGCGCAGACAGGCGGCGGGAAGGACGGTTTGTCCAGGCTCACGGCGGCTCCCTGTTTCTCGACGAGGTGGGGGAGATGTCCATGTCCATGCAGGCCAAGCTGCTGCGCGTGCTCCAGGAGGGCGAACTCCAGCGCGTTGGCGGGGATACCCCGATTGCCGTGGATGTCCGGGTGATTACCGCCACCAACAAGGATCTCGGCCAAATGGTGGCTGCGGGCAAATTCCGGGAGGACCTGTTTTACCGCTTAAACGTGGTAAACCTGCATGTTCCGCCGCTTGCCGAACGCACAGATGACATCCCGGCGCTGGCACAGCATTTCATAAACCGGTATGCCGAGCGCAACCGCAAGCAGATCAAGGGCCTTACCCCCCGGGCCATGGACGATCTGCTCAAATACCCGTGGCCCGGCAATGTCCGGGAACTGGAAAACGTGGTGGAACGGGCGGTAATCCTGTCGCCCGGCGAATACGTCACGGAAAAGGACCTGCCCTTAAACGTTTCGCAAACCACGGCAGAACCGGCAACCGGCCCGTATGAACCCCCTGTGGAACCGGGCGGTTCCGGCTCTCTTGACGAAATGGAAAAATCAGCCATCACCGGCGCCCTTGAGCGCGCCGGGGGCAACAAAAGCGAAGCCGCGCGCTTGCTGGGCATCACCCGCCGCACATTGTACAACAAGCTTGATAAATACAACATCGCGTAAAGGAGGGGACATGATTATTGACATGCATTACCACATCGATGAACGCATGGAGCCCATGGACCGGCTGCTTTCCCAGATGGATCAGCACGGCATTGACCGGATCGCCCTGATTGCACCCATGGTGGATCCCTTTCACGTAGAAGGC
>CAZTHW010000153.1:1286-6502 GCA_964613595.1 uncultured Desulfobacteraceae bacterium
CCTTGGACCGGGAAAATGCATGTACGGCACGGACGGACCGTTCGGATACCCGGCTGAAGACGGCAAATACGACCACGGGGCGATTCTCTCCGAAATCCGGCAGTTTCCGATATCGACTGCGAACCAGGAAAAGATCCTGGGAAAAAATTTCATAGCAGCAGCCGGGATTTAAGCTTCCTGCCCGGGCCCATCGGCACCGGCCCTGGAAAATCCATGGACTTGATTCTCCGCGGCGTTCACCTTATCGCCGCCGATATCCCCGGAAAAAAGGGCCATGCCCTTTTTCATGGCGCAGAAATCGCCGCACATGGTGCAGGTTTCCGCTTTTTCAGGAGCCCTTGAATTCCGGATTTTTGCGGCTTCATCCGGAAACATGAGCAGGCTCTCCAGGTTCTGCCACTGCGAATCCCGCCTGGACAAGGCTGCCATTTTTTCGCCCTCCCTGCGGTCCGGATATTTTGCAATATCCCCGACCCGGGCCGCCAGGCGGGTGGCGCGCACTCCCTGCCTGACGTCTTCTGCATTGGGCAGCGCCAGGTGCTCTGCAGGGGTTATGTAGCAGATCAGGTCCGCTCCGTAACGTGCCGAGCTGGCCGCCCCGATGGCAGCGGTGATATGATCGTATCCGGCCCCGGTATCCGCCGGAATCGGGCCGAGCACGTAATAGGGGGCGCCTGCAGACATCCGCTTTTCAAGCATGATATTGCCCTGGATTTCATCCATGGGCACATGGCCCGGGCCCTCCACCATCACCTGGCAGCCCGCGTCCCGGCCGATTTCAGCAAGCTCGCAATTGATTACCATCTCGGCCACCTGGGCCCGGTCGTGGCTGTCATGAATGGCCCCGGCGCGGATGCCGTTTCCAAGGGAGAGCACGGCATCATATTTTTTCATGATTCTGCAAACCCGGTCGAACTGCTCGTACAGGGGGTTTTCCCTTCCGGTTTGCTCCATCCAGGCCACCATGAACGTCCCCCCCTTGGAGGCCAGGCCGCCGTAGCGGAATTTCTGCTTTCGCAGCCGCTCGATGGTGTAGCGGTTGACCCCGCAGTGAATGGCCATGAAACTCAGGCCGTCTGCAAGCTGTTTTTCAATGAGGTCAAACAGGTATTCCGGATCCATGCGGGTGGGATCACCGGTCTTCCGGATGGTATCGTGAAATGCCTGGTACAGGGGCACGTTTCCCACCGGCAGGCGCGTGCTGTCGATTACCGCCCGGCGGACGGCGTCGAGATCGCCTGCGGCAGACAGCTCCATGAGGGTGTCTGCGCCTTCTGCTTCTGCAACCCGGGCTTTTTCCACCTCCAGGGCGATATCGCAGATATCCGAGGATGTGCCGATCGAGGCATTGACCTTAGTGTGAAGGCCGGTGCCGATGCCCACCACCTTCTGGCCGGGCCGGCCGGGATTGTTGGGAATCACCATCCGGCCGGTTGCCACCGCATGGATCACCTGTTCAACAGTAAGGCCCTCATCTTCGGCCACGCGCTGCATTTGTGAAGTTGCCCGGTTTGCCCGGGCCATTTCAAGCTGGGTTTTCATGAATGGCTCCTTTGTTTGGATTTCAAAAATAAACACCGGGAATCTGCTCCAAATAAAAAAGGGTCCCGACAGGAGGAAAAACCTCCCGTCGGAACCCTTTACCATCAGATTCCGGGATCACAGCTTCAGGCACGTCTTCTGGCTTGCCGGATGTCAACCGCCCTTCTGCCTTCCCGCCGGGGATCAACCCGGCAGTGGCCGCATATTTTATGCACCAAAGGCGGTATTTCCGGTTACAGCGCCGGGAGCGCCGCGGACTTTCACCGCGTTCCGTCTACCTGAACCGCAATCATTCTGTTTCGTATATTAATGATGTGCATAGCTCTTTTTGCCTGGCTTGTCAAGTTACGCTCCGCCCAGGCGGCAGGGGCGCAAAGCAGAACTATAATGCAAATCAGCAAAAGACGTTTCATGACAATCGTCCGTCTACTCATTGAGATCAAGCACTTCCACGGTTTTCTGCAGCTTGCCGGAATAAAGCTCCACCTTTTTCGGCAGAAAAAAGTTGAGCTTTTCCCGCGTCTTGTATGCCCCGTCATCTGTTCCGCCGATGGCATAAATTTTTCCATCCGGCGTGGCAACAGCAGCCAGGGTGGATCTGGGGATATTCATGGACGGCCCACGGCTCCAGGAATCTTTGGCAGGATCGTAAATATAAACATCCCCAAGAGGACGTGATGACTCTCCTTCTTCTGAACCGCCCAGGATATAAATACGGTTATCAGACCCCAGAACAGCCGCGTGGAAAGCTTTTCCCGCAGGCATGGATTTTCGCTGTGACCAGGTATCGGTATCAGGATCATACACCTCTGTTGTATCCAGATAATCATGGGCCAGAGCATCAGAAGGGCTCTTTGCACCGCCAAAAACATAAATATTGCCGTCAGGGCCCAAAACCGCGGCATGCTCCAGCCGTTTGGAACTCATGGAGGTGCGGTACGTCCACTGGTTTGTCTTTGGGTCATAGCATTCCACCGTGTCTGTAGCCACCTGCTTGGTGTATGCATAGTACGGCTCCTCAACCTTTCTGCCTTTTATTTCTTTTTCTTCCTTGTCATACCGCCATCCGCCGAAAACAAAGATTTTTCCGTCAGCCGTGCGCACGGCCTCATGCGCCATCCGCCGCTCATTCATCTCCGGGATATCTGTTTGAAATCCTGATTTTTCGGTTCTTTTATCCGATTTTGGTATATAGTGCGGCCAGGTATCGGTCTGCGGATCATAGGCAAGCACCAGGCTCTCACCTCTTCCCATCTGAACGCTTTTGCGGCCGCCGATCCACCAGATCCTGTTGTCCGGCATGGCCACGATTTCCACCCCGTCCCCATAGCGCCGGAAATCCGTGTTTCGCAGCTTGTCTATACTGATCCGCACGATCTCGCCTTTCCTGGATTTTGGATTAAGGATTTCAAAATGGTCGTTGTTTTCACTGTGCAGATAACCAAGTTCTATCCAACCGTTTTTCCAGGTTTCTTTTTCAGTATCCGGCTGCAAATAATATTCACCACTGTACCTTCCGGGAACCGGCTCCCGGTACTGCCAGGATCCGGTGGCTGGATCATAGACAAGATTTGAATAAATGCCGTCGTGCCCGGGCTGCTGAACAGGTGGAGAACCTTTTTCTTCCGCTACAAGGCCGCCCATTACATAAATCTTCCCGTCTGGCCCCAGGGTAGCATCATGGCCGAATCTGGCATGAGGCATTGGGGTAATAAGCTCCCAGCCTGCCCAGGCCTGGCCGGAAATCAAAAACATTATGCAAATCAACAATAGGCGCTTCATGGCAAATATCATATTAATTCTCTCTTTCCATCTGACTAGGGCATCTCGAAATGTGCATCCGGCTCCGTAGGAACACTTTCCTGGCCGGGCTTAAGTTTATCTATAATAGTCTTGACATCCAGGATCTCGGTTTCCGGATTACCAGGCTCCACCGGCGGGAATGTGCATGAAGCTGTAAGGACAAGAGCATCGTCATTGTAAAAAGAATTGCCGGTTGCAACATTTTCCACTTTTTCGCCTCTCAGGCTGCCGTCCGGGTATGCACCGTTATCAGATGAGTCAGCTATATGCCAGTTGCCAAGGCCGTCCTTATAATAAAGAACCATTGCCACCCTGTCAAAACCGCGGTGAGGTCAAAAAGATATTCCGGATCCAGCCGGGAAGAAGCCCCGGTTTTTCTGATGGTATCATCAAAGGCCTGGTACAGGGGGACATTGCCCACAGGCGGGTTTGTATTTTGGATAACAGCCCGGCGGATGGCGCCCGAATCGCCGGCCGCGGACAGCTCCATCAGGGTGTCTGCGCCTTGGGCTTCGACAACCCGGGCCATTTCAAGCTGGGTTTTCATGAATGGCTCCTTTGTTTGGATTTCAAAAATAAACACCGGGAATCTGCTCCAAATAAAAAAGGGTCCCGACAGGAGGAAAAACCTCCCGTCGGAACCCTTTACCATCAGATTCCGGGATCACAGCTTCAGGCACGTCTTCTGGCTTGCCGGATGTCAACCGCCCTTCTGCCTTCCCGCCGGGGATCAACCCGGCAGTGGCCGCATACTTGATGCACCGTAGGCGGTGTTTCCGGCTTTATAAAGCCGATCCGCTCCCGTCCTTGGCCTTATGCCGCTGCAGGCAGGCCGCCAGACAATTCCGGCATTGGTTTTGATCCAGCCGCTTTTTCGAATAATATTCCACAAAACCCTCAACCCAGTCAGCGCCGGTGCGCGGGCACTGCTTGATATACTCGATGAATTGAACCAGGCGGTCCACGCACTGCTTGTCCATGGCATGCTCCATGCGGCAGGCGTTGGCCTCTGCCGTGTCGCCATCGAGCTTGAGCACGTCAGATAAAAACCCCCTGATCACATCGTGTCGTCTCCGGATTTCTATGGCCCGCTGTTTGCCTGCCTCTGTCAGGGTAATAAAGCTGTAAGGCTCGTGATTGACCAGACCTTTTTCCGACAGACTTCTCAGGGCCCCGGAAACCGATCCCCGCAAAACGCCCAACTGTTCAGCGATATCCTTGACCCGGGCCACTTTGTTTTCCGATTCAAGGGCCAAAATGGTTTCGAGATAGTCTTCCAGATTTTCGGACAGGGTCTTGTCATCTTCCGGCTTCATCACGGGTTTCCTTTTTTTGGGGTTTGCCGGTCTTGAGTTTCAGGCCGCATTTTTAACGTTAGATTATCATTGCCAACAAAAACATGCAATCCGATCTTTTTTTAAAAAACCAAAAAAAGTTGTTGACATAAATTAAAGTTTGGCCTAACAAACATTTTAAAACATCAAAAACTCGATGGCACCGCAATCAACATATTGGAGGCAACCCAAATGGCACAAATCAATCTCAGACAAATGGCAGTTAATCAACAGGGCGTCATCGCAGCGGTCAAGGCCGACGGCGAACTCGGCCGGCGCATCCGGGACATGGGACTGGTGCCCGGCACCGAGTTTTCGGTACGGGGACGCGCTCAAGTATTCAATAGCCGGCCGCATCGGCACCGGCCTGGAAAGCGTTAGCCACCTGGCCGGCTTTGACTGGCGGACCAATATCGCACTGGTGGGCGGCTTTGCCGCCAAGGAAGTCATCGTCTCCACCCTGGGCACGGCCTATTCCATGGGGACGGTCAAGGCGGAAAATGCGGGCGGGCTTTCCCGCCAATTGGCCGAATCACC
>CAZTHW010000154.1:0-6501 GCA_964613595.1 uncultured Desulfobacteraceae bacterium
CTTAATTCCTTAAAAAAATTAAAATATTAATCCGTGTAAAAATTTGAAACGCTCATTTTAGGTTATCTTAAGGAGTGTACCAGATATGCAGACTGCACCGAAACTTTTTGATGTATTGCCGGAAGATCCGGACAATTATCAGCGGATTTGCTTTGCCCGTCCGGAACTGCCCGACCTGACACGGGATGCCACGGTCGTGGACATGCACTTTCACAGCCGGTATTCCGACGGGTTCAACGATATCCCGGACATCGCGGAACGAGCGCGCAGGTTGAACATCGGCATCGCCATCACGGACCATAACGCCATCGAGGGGGCCGTGCGGATTGCCGAATACAAGGACGTGTTCAGCATTCCCGGCATTGAGATCACCTCCCGGGAAGGCGCGCACCTGCTGGTGTATTGCGAGACCATTGATGAGCTGGTGCGATTCTTTGACACCGAGCTCACGCCCTACCTGGGCAGGGAGGTCATGTCCTCGTCCGGGCTTTCCATGGAGGCCCTGATGGCCTCGGCCCGTCACTACCGGTCCCTGGTTGTCTTTCCCCACCCTTATTGCGCCATGTTTACCGGCGTTTGTAATCCGGTGTTTTCCCGGGCCCGGCAGGATTTACTGCTTTCCATGGCAGACGGCATCGAGGTGATCAACGCCGGCAACGTGCACCGGTGGAACCGCAAAAGCACGGAACTTGGATTCAACCTGGACACGGGCGTCACCGGCGGATCAGACGGTCACAACCTTTTCCAGATGGGGCGGTCCGTGACGTGCTGTGTTTCCGGGAAAACCCCGGCATCGTTTCTCGATGCAGTGAGAAACAACCGCAGCCGGGTGGTGGGCAGGGAAATCAACCTACTGCGCAAGGTAACTTCCAACAGCATGAAAATCCGCACCAATCTCCGGAATTCCCCGGATCTGCTCGGCAAAAACATGCGCTACGGCTATGCCGTGATCAATACCCGGTCCAGAAGACTCAAGGAGCGCATCAAGCAGAACCGAAAAAAGCGCCGCGAGGCCCGGGCCTACTGACATCTACCGGGGACAGCTTTTAAATCTGTCCCCGTATCTCTATAAAAATAGATTTGTCCTTTTTTTTACAGGTAGGGAGAAAACAGCCACATCAACGCATCCCGGGTTTTTGCCGGAAACGGCCGGTTGTCGATGTCCTCGAGGAAAATCTGCCGGGACCGGTCGATCCTTTCGTTAATGTGGGCGGCAATTGCCGCTGTTGTCTCCCTGTCAAAGATTTCCACGTTGAGTTCAAAGTTGAGCTTCAGGCTGCGCGGGTCGAGATTGGCAGAGCCGATCTGGGCATATTCGTCGTCTGCCACAAACAGCTTGGAATGGACAAACGGCGGCGGCTGGAAATAAACGTTTGCGCCCCAGTAAAGCAGCTCCCAGAGCATGTTGTTGCTTGCCCACTGAATATAGGGCAGATTGTTGACAGACGGCAGCACGATGTCCACGCGGGTGCCGCGCAGTACCGCGATCTGGATGGCTGATATCATCTCCACCGAGGGCAGAAAATAGGGGGTCATGATCCGCACGCGCCTGCGGGCCGCGGAAATGGCGCCCATCAGGATGGTGGAGAGCTTGTTTACCGGCTCGTTGGGCCCGTCGACGAGCGTGCGGCATACGGCCAGCCCGCGGGTCCTGACCGGGGCGTGGGTCGGCTCCAGGATTTCGCCTTTGCAAAAGGCCCAGTCCTCGATAAAGCTCTGTTCAAGCTGGCGCACCACAGGGCCGCTGATCTGAAAATGGGTGTCCACCACCCGTTTGCGGTTTCGCAGGTCTTCGGCCATGTGCCGGTCGCCGATATTCATCCCGCCGGTATACCCGATTTCCCCGTCAGCGATCAGGATTTTTCTGTGGGTGCTCAGGTTGATATGCAGCATGGGCAGGGGCACCATCCGGGGCGGCAGGAACCGGGCGCAGGAAACGCCGGCTTTTTTCAGCAGCGTGCTGGCCCGGGGCCGGGAATAAAGCTCCCCGAATCCGTCCACGATCACGCACACCTTCACGCCCCGCTCTGTGGCGGCTGCAAGTGCGTCGATCATCTGTCTGCCGGAGCGGTCCGTGTCAAAAATATAGGTGCACAGGAAAATCCGGTCTTCGGCCTTTTCGATGGTTTCCAGCATCTCCGGGTAGGCCTGCTCGCCGTTGTGCAGCATCCTGACCCGGTTTCCCCCCACCAGCGGCATGCGGAAGACATTGTCCGATATCCGGGCGATTTCCGTGGCCGCGCGCGATAGTTCCAGTTCTGAATGGCTGTATTTAAGCGTGTCAATCGAGCGGCCGCCGCCGGGCTCCACGCGATACGGCGGATGCTTGTCCTCGAGTTTCTGGGCCCGGGTCTGGACGCGGTTGATGCCGAACAGGAAATACGTCACCGGCCCCACAAAAGGGAATGCCAGGCTTACGGCCACCCAGCCCAGTGCCGATTGCGGGGTGCGCTTGAAAAACAGGGCGTGCCCGGCTGCAAGCAGGGAGAGGAAGACATTTAATACAAGGATTGTCCAGTGAACAAACGGCATGTGCTGCCTTATTCGGCTTCAAGCGGCGGGACCACGGGATCACGCAGAATTCTCTCCATGGCTTCCTTTGCGCTTTCTGCCGCCTCGGGAAATACGTTTTGAAGGTTGCGGATATGCCGCAGGTTGTCCGCGGTCCGCATGATCAGCATGGCCAGATCGCCCTCGGCGCTGTCCCACAGGGCAAGCACGGATTCCCAGTCCCGCCCGGCGGTCCAGTGATACACGGTCATGGCCGGCCGCATGAACAAAAGGGTTGCGGAAAAACCTTTTGCGATCATCTCCCGTGCAAACGGCCGCAGCCCCTCCCGGATGTTTAAGTATGCCTCCTCGAGCGCCTCGGGTACGTCTTTTGGGTGAATGCTTTCCTCGTCGGTTTCCCGTTCGTTGACAAAGGCGGCCATGATCGCTGCCAGCAGTGCGGGATCAGATTGGGGAAACAGGTTGTTGCGGAAGCCCTCGGCAACCATGAGCGGGTGATCGATGCGGAGCTGGGAGGCCCACACACCGTCTTCGGTCAGCTTGTTGTCTTTTGTAACGTACTCTTTTTCTTTTAAAAAGTCAAGATGGCGAATGAACTCTTCCCACAGGTACCCGGTATCCGGAATTCCCCCGGCCCGCTGCTTTTTCTTCTTTTTCCGCCTGGACTGGAACTGGAAATTGGCAAAGGATTTGCCCAGCAGTTCCCGCACCTGTTCGGGCGAATGCGACAGCAGCAGGTTCAGGGTCATGGAAAAATTGATCTTGATCTGGCTGTCCACGTCCGTGGGCGACATATCCACGAGCCGGGCCACGTAGCGCGTATCCATGAACCGCCCCGGGATGAGCACGGCAAACCCGATGTTGTCCATGCCCCGGCGGCCGGCCCGGCCGGTCATCTGGTGAAATTCGGTGGGGTTTAGCGGCACGAACTCGCGGCCGTTGAACCGGTCCGAGTTCAAAAACACGATGGTGCGCGCCGGAAAATTCACACCTGCGGCCACCGTGGAGGTGGCAAACACGGCGTCCAGGTATCCCTCGGTCATCAGGGTTTCGATCACCAGCTTCCATGCCGGAAGCTGCCCGCTGTGATGGGCGGCCACGGCTTTTTCAGTCAGATCGGTCATCTGTTTGTGTCCGGCCACGTGGGGGACTTTTTCAACCAGTTCCTGGATTCGCTGTCGCCTGCCGGCTTTGCGCTCCGGAGATTCCATAACCTTGTACTCGGCGCAAAGCTGCAGGGCGCTGTCGCAATCGGCCCGGGATTTTAAGAAAAATATGGCGGGCAGCAGGTTGTATTTCCGGAACACGGCCAGGACCTCGCCCATGCGGGGCAGGCCGGCGCCGAATCCGCCGCGCGCACCGCGCCCGCCGGGCTGGTCTTTTAGAAAGTGCAGGACTTTCTTGTACAGCCGGGTGCCGCCCTTTTTTTTCTTCTGACCCAGCAGCGGAAACAGGGTCCCGGAAGGGTGCAGAAAAAGCGGATACAGGGGTACGGGCCGCTGTTTTTCCTGCACGATGATACAATCCTTGTTGCGGATGGATTCGAGCCATGCCGCGATCTGATCTGCGTTGCCCACCGTGGCCGACAGCATGAGCAGCGGAATGCGGGCGGGCAGGTAGATCATGATCTCCTCCCACACCACGCCGCGATCCGCGTCGCCCAGGAAGTGCGCTTCGTCGAGCACCACGAAATCCGAGTCCAGGTCTTCGCCGCGGGACATGGCGTCATAGAGCTGGTTTCTCAGGATTTCCGTGGTGCCCACGATGATGGGGGCTTCCGGGTTTTCCTTGCGGTCGCCGGTGAGAATGCCCAGGTTGGCTTCGCCGAAGATACCGGAAAATTCGCTGTACTTGGAATTGGTCAGGGCCTTTAGCGGAGAGGCATACCAGGCCCTTCCCCCGGCATTGAAAATTTTCCGGATGGCCTCCACCGCGATCCAGGTTTTGCCGGCGCCCGTTGGGGCGGTTACCAGGCAGTCACCCTTTTCGATGGCCTCCAGGGCCTCGAGCTGAAACGGGTCCGGCTCGAAAGGGCGCTGCTCGGGCCGGCCGATTTCGGCAAAGACCTTTTTGAGCCTGGCATCCGAGCCGGGCTTGAGCTTTTGCCGTTTGCCGGCACCGGGTTTGCGCCACCGGGTCGGAACGGGTCGTTTATCTGCCATTAAAGCGCTTCAATAATGTTGGCAATTTCCGATTTGGCTATTGAATCGGCTTCATACGGGGACCGGCCGGCAAGATCGGCCTCGATCAGGGCGTCATCATAGGGCAGAAAACCCAGGAATTCGAAATCCGACAGGTATTTCCGGAGAAATTCCCGATCCTGTTCGCCCCGGATCTTGTTGCCCACAATGGAGATCTTGTTTAAACCGATTTCTCCGGCGAGCTGCTTGATGTGCATGGCCGTGTCAATGCTTCTCCGGCCGGGCTCCACCACCACGATCAGCCGGTCCACGGCCCCGGCCGTGGCCCGGCCCAGGTGCTCGATGCCGGCTTCCATGTCCATGATCACGACTTCGTCGCGGCCCAGCACGATATGGGTGATCAGGGCCTTGAGCAGGGTGCTTTCCGGGCAGATGCAGCCGCCGCCGCCCTTTTTGACCCCGCCCAGGCGCATGAGCTTGATGTTGTCCAGCCTGGCAGAAAGCGCATCCGGCAGGTCGTCCACCTTGGGATTCATTTTGAAAAACCCGCCGACACTGCCGGGCTTGGCTTCCGTGCGCTCGTAGACAAGGTCCTTCATCTCCGAGATGGGCACGATTTGCTCGGCATTGGCAATGCCCACGGCCCCGGCCAGGTTGGCGTCCGGATCGGCGTCAATAGCCAGTACCTGTTTTTTCTGCTCGCTCATGGCCCGGATCAAAAGGGCCGCAAAGGTGGTTTTGCCCACCCCGCCTTTTCCGCTGACAGCGATTTTCATATGGTTATTCCTTTGCTTGTATTATTGATTGATATTCATAAAATTTTTTAATATCATTAAATATTTTTGCAGACAAGACCAGAATCGCCGGCAAAGCAAAAAGCCCAATATCTGCGTTGCGCTGCCTCCCTCGTCATTTCATCACGCCAACGGCGTGACTGCATTCCTCGGGATTTGCGCGCCTTGATCTTGCACTTTTTGCTTTGCCGGCACAAAAGTGTTTTTATGAGTGTGTGCGTGTCAGAAGTGCTGACCAGAAATCCGATTTACTGAATTGATTCAATGACTTCAAAAAAAGATTCGACAAATACAAAGGTTTCGGAAAAACCCGAAATTCTGGCTCCGGCAGGGGACCGGGAGGGGTTTTTCGCCGCGCTGGCCGCAGGGGCGGATGCGGTTTACTGCGGGCTGAAGCAGTTTTCCGCGCGCATGGCCGCGGACAACTTCTCCATCGGGGAACTGGCCGGGCTGACCCGGCTGGCCCACGATAAGGGCGTGCGCGTATACGTGGCCCTAAACAGCCTGCTCAAGCCAGATGAACTCGAGACCGCGGGCGCCCTGGTCGACGGCTTAAAGCGGCATGTCCGGCCCGATGCCCTGATCGTCCAGGATCTCGGGGTATTGTCTCTGGCCGCGCAGACCGGGTATGCCGGCGAGATCCATTTTTCCACCCTGGCCAATGTCAGTTTTCCGTCTGCAGTTCAACTGGCGCGGTTTTTCCCCAATGTCACCCGCGTGGTGCTGCCCCGGGAGTTTTCCATCGACGAGATCAAGGCCGTGTCCGGGGCCTGCCCCGAGGGGCTGTCCCTGGAGGTGTTCGTGCACGGCGCGCTTTGCTACGGGGTTTCCGGCAGATGCTATTGGAGCAGCTTTCTGGGCGGCAAAAGCGGGCTGCGGGGCAGTTGCGTGCAGCCTTGCAGGCGCATTTACAGGCAGGGCGAGCAGCGGGCCCGGTTTTTTTCCTGCAACGATCTGTGGCTCGATGTGCTGGCCAAGGTGCTGCTCGATGTGCCCGCGGTTTCGGGGCTGAAAATCGAGGGCCGAAAAAAGGGCCCCCATTACGTCTATTATAC
>CAZTHW010000155.1:0-6492 GCA_964613595.1 uncultured Desulfobacteraceae bacterium
GGGCAAGAACCATCTGCCCTATCTCGGCCCCTTGCTGGATGCCGGCATGGCGGCCATCCTGGCCTATGAAATCAAGGAAGGCCTGCGGATTGTGGAAAACCCGGACTTTTACTATCCGTACGAGGATCCGGATCTGGAAAACGGCAAGATCTGGCTGGGCCCGTCAGATGATATTATCCTGCGAAAGCGCGGCGTGGAGTTCGTGGACGGCTCCGCCCCGGGTTTTGCCACCATCGTGGGTGCGGCCCCGGATCCCGAGACCGCCAAGATGATCGTGGAGGAATACCAGAAGCGCAATCTTTATATTTTCTGTGCTGCCCGGCATCGGGGGATTTCGATTATCGACCAGCTCATGGAAGCAGATGTGCAGATTGGCTGGAATACGCGGATCGTTCCCTTCGGCCCGGACATCTCCTCGGCCGCGTTTGCCCTGGGCTTTGCCAACCGTGCGGCCATGGCCTTCGGCGGTGTGCAGCCCGGCGACTACAAGAAGAACCTCAAGTACAACAAGGACCGGATTTTTGCATTTGTCAACGCACTCGGCGAGGTCGGCACCGAGTGGGGCGTGGCCGCAGCCGGTTGTGTCAACTGGGGTTTCCCCACCCTGGCCGATACGGATATTCCCGAAATTCTGCCCACCGGGATCTGTACCTACGAGCACGTGGTTGCCAACGTGCCGCACGACGAAATCGTACAGCGCTCCGTTGAGGTTCGCGGCCTGAAGGTCCAGGTCTCAGAGATCGACATCCCGTGCTCCTTTGGTCCGGCATACGAGGGCGAGCGCGTGCGCGGCAAGGACCTGCATTCCCAGATGGGCGGCGGCAAGACCCAGTGCACCGAGCTTGCCAAGATGGCCGACATGAAGGAAATCGAGGACGGCAAGGTCGAAGTGGTGGGCAAGGACATCCCGGATCTCCAGGAAGGCGATACCCTGCCGCTGGGGATCTACGTCCAGATTGCCGGCCGGGAGTTCCAGCCGGATTTTGAGCCGATCCTGGAACGTCAGATCCACCACCTGATCAACTATATTCAGGGCGTGATGCACATCGGCCAGCGGGACATCTCCTGGATCCGCGTGAGCAAGGCGGCCGTGGAAAAAGGCTTTACCTTAAAGGACATCGGGGTGGTGCTGCATGCCAAGATGCACCAGGATTTCGGTAAGGTCCTCGACAAGGTCCAGGTCACGCTTTACACCAAAAAGGAAGATGTGGAGAAGATGACCGAGCGGGCCCGCGCAGAGTATAAGCAGCGCGACGAGCGCGTGGAAAACATGAAGGACGAGGACGTGGAAACCTATTATTCCTGCACGCTCTGCCAGTCCTTTGCGCCGAACCATGTCTGCTCTGTCAGTCCGGAGCGTACGGGTCTGTGCGGCGCCTATAATTGGATGGACTGCAAGGCTTCCTACGAGATCAATCCCACCGGCCCGAACCAGCCCATCAAAAAGGGAGAAACCATTGATCCGCGGCTCGGGCAGTGGAAGGGTGTCAACGAGTTTGTCAAACAGGCGTCCCGCGGTGCGGTTGAGGGATACAACTTCTACTCCATCGTTCACGATCCCATGACCACCTGCGGCTGCTGCGAATGCATTGCAGCGGTGCTGCCCACATGCAACGGCGTGATGACGGTCAACCGGGAGTTTACAGGCGATACCCCCTGCGGGATGAAGTTTACCACTCTGGCCGGGGTCATGGGCGGCGGTGCCAAGTCTCCCGGATTTGTGGGCCACTCCAAGTTTAACATTACCCAGCGCAAGTTCATCCGGGGCGACGGCCCGCCGGATATGGACGAAGGCGGTCTGCTGCGGATCGTCTGGATGCCCAAGATGCTCAAGGAGGAGATCAAGGACAGGATCGATTCTCGCGCAAAAGAGCTTGGCGAGCCGGATTTTTACGACAAGATCGCAGATGAAACTGTGGGTACCACGGAAGAGGAAGTTATCGAGTTTCTCAAGGAAAAGGATCACCCGGCGCTCAGACTGGAATCGATTGTGGGCTGATGACGGCAGACAACGGATCCGGGCCGTGCAGCGGCCCGGATCCGTATCGGGTTTAATTTTTGGATAGCGTAAAACGAGGAGATGAAAATGGCACTAACCGGAATTCAGATATTTAAGATGCTGCCGCAGACCAACTGCAAGGAATGCGGGGCGCCTACGTGTCTTGCCTTTGCAATGAACCTTGCTTCCGGCAAAGCCGAACTCGACAGCTGCCCGTATGTATCGGACGAAGCAAGAGAGCAGCTTGCTGAGGCATCGGCCCCCCCGATTCTTCCGGTCCAGATCGGCAAAGGGGTACGGGCCCGCACCGTAGGCGGTGAAACGGTTTTGTACCGGCATGAAAAAACATTTTTCAATCCCACGGCAATGGCGGCCAGGATCAAGTCAGACCTGGATGACAAGGAACTGGATCAGAAGCTCAAAGTCTGGAATGCGTTCCAGTTCGAGCGCGTGGGTTTTACCCTGCGCCCCGAGTTCGTGGCCCTGGAGGACGCAAACGGAGACAAGGACGCGTTTGCCGCAAAAGCCAAGAAGATCGCCGAGACTTCGGAGTTCAATCTTATCCTGATGTCGGATAACCTGGATGTGATGAAGGCCGGGGTGGAGGCCAGCAAGTTCAAAAACCCCCTGATCTATGCGGCCACCAGGGACAATTTTGACGATTTTTCCGCCCTGGCCACGGAAAATGACCTCCCGCTGACCATTAAGGCCGATTCCATGGACGAAATCGGGGAGATGACCGACAAGCTGCGGGAACAGGGTTTTAAGAAAATGGTCATCGACTCGAGTTCCCGGGATGTCAAGCAGGCCTTTGAAGACCAGGTGCATATCCGGCGGGCAGCCCTTAAAAAGGGCAATCGCGCCCTGGGCTATCCCACGATTACGTTTCCGTGCGAAATGGCATCCAACCTGGAAACCGAGGCCATGGTGGCGGCCATGTTTATCGCAAAGTACGGCGCGATTACCGTTATGTCGGATTTTTCCAGCGAAACCCTGTTTGCGCTGCTGCTGGAGCGACTCAATATTTTCACCGACCCGCAGCGGCCCATGACAGTTGTGGAAGACATCTACCCGATCGGCAACCCGGATGAGAATTCGCCGGTGCTCGTTACCACGAACTTTGCCCTGACATACTTTATCGTTTCCGGCGAGATCGAGGGCAGCAAGGTTCCGGCCTGGCTGCTGGTCAAGGACACCGAGGGGCTGTCCGTGTTAACGGCCTGGGCGGCCGGTAAATTCGCCGGCGACGATGTGGGCATGTTTGTCAAGAAGTGCGGAATCGCAGACAAGGTAAAGAACAAGGAGCTCATCATTCCGGGCTATGCGGCTGCCATCACCGGTGAGATCGAAGAAGAGCTTCCGGACTGGACCGTTACGGTGGGACCGCGGGAAGCCCCGCATCTTCCGGCATTTTTGAAGCAAAAGCAATAATCGATTATGACGCGGTGCCTTTAGACATTTGCCGGCGCCGCATCAAACCAAGGGAGGTTTTCCATGCTGTTAATCGGTGAGAGTTTGAATGTAATGTCCAAAAAAGTCGGGCAGGCGATGAAAGACCGCGATCCCGGCCCCATCCAGGAAGAGGCCAAGCTCCAGCAGGAAAAGGGGATGGATTATGTTGACATCAACCTGGGGCCGGCCAAGAAGGACGGCGCGGAGTTGATGCCGTGGATCGTCCAGACCGTCCAGGAAGTTGTGGATCTGCCACTGGCGCTTGATACCTCCAATATCGACGCCATTGCCGAGGGGCTGAAGGTTTACCAGAAAACCGAACAGCCGCCGCTGATCAACTCCATCATGTGCCGGCCGGAGCGCTATGAAAAGATGCTTCCGGTGGCCGCGGAGCATAATGCGGATTTTATAGCCCTGCTGTGGGGCCCGGAAGGGCTGCCCAGGGATGAAAACGAACGTGCCGCCCTGTGCGTGGAGCTGCTTTATGCAGCCAACGAAGCCGGTATTGAAAATGACCGGATCTGGGTTGACGGCATTGTCACGCCGGTCAATATCCAGCAGGATCAGCTGGTCAGCCTGATGAGCTTTTACGGTATGCTGCAGGATATCGCCCCGGGGGCCAAGAGCACCTGCGGCCTGTCCAACATTTCCAACGGCCCGCCGGCCCATCTGCGTCCCATTCTCAACCAGACCTACATGGTCATGCTGGAACGTAACGGCATGTACTCGGTGATCTCCGATCCCCTGGACGAAAAACTCACCGCCATTGCCAAGGGCCAGCATCCCGAGATCGTGGATGTAATTCACAAGGCAATGGACGGAGAAACCGATGCCAGCGAGCACCCCAAGGAACTGGCAGACTATGTCAAGACCGTGGATGTGATCCTGGGCCGCAAGCTCTACTCCGATTCCTGGCTGGAGCTGTAATTTTCGGTTCCGGAATTTTTAGACACGAAGCACGCGAAGAAACCACGAAGTACGCGAAGGCTTTTTTTAAATAAAACCTTCGTGTTCTTCGTGACCTTCGTGGTTACATATGTTCTTCCTAAATTGAAAATCCCGGAGGGTTTCAAATTTTAACACCTGAAAATGACTTAATTCCTTAAAAAAATAAAAAAGATTGATCCGTGTAAAAATTTGAAACGCTCAATTTAGGTTCTTGTATCTTGGGAAGCCTTGCTCCTGCGGGAGCGGGGCTTTTTTTGTACGTTTGCCTTCCGGCCCCAATGCCGCGTAAAGAATTGAATATGGCTGGAAAATGAAATTTGTGATATAGGGGTGGCCAATTATTATATCGATTGTTATATAGCCTGTTAAACGGCGTATCCTGCTATTTCATTGATCGCCCGCTGGAGGACATATGGCTGAAAATGGTAAGGGGGGCGTACTGCCCCGGCCGCAGTGGCGCACCGGCATGGGGTTTCTGTTGGCCGCAATCGGTTCCGCGGTCGGCCTGGGCAATATCTGGCGGTTTCCGTACGTCGCATACAAAAACGGCGGCGGTGCGTTTTTGATCCCCTATGCAGTGGCCCTGATCACCGCAGGTATACCCATTTTGATGCTCGAGTTCGCCCTGGGCCACAAAAAATCGGCATCCGCGCCCAAGGCCTTTCACGGCATCGATTCCAAGTGGGAATGGCTCGGGTGGTGGTCGGTGACGTTTGTGATGTTCGGCATTCTCACCTATTACATCGTGGTTTTGGGCTGGTGTGTGAACTACCTGGTGTTTGCCTTTACCCAGGCCTGGGGTGCGGATCCCAACGCATTTTTCTTTGATTCTTTTCTGAAAACCTCATCCGGGGTATGGGATATCCAGGGCTTTAATCCGTTGATCGTCCTGGCCGTGGCCCTGATCTGGTTCATTAACTGGACCATTACCTACCAGGGCATTGAACGGGGGATTGAACGGGCGGTCAAGCTGATGATGCCCCTGCTGTTTTTCATCACCGTGGTGATCATTGTATGGTCGTTTTTCCTGGAAGGCGCGGGGCAGGGTGTGCGGACATACATCACCCCGGATTTTGAGCGGATCATGAACCTGGATGTATGGATTTCAGCCTATGGCCAGATTTTTTTTTCGCTTTCCCTGGGTTTCGGGATCATGATCGCCTATGCCTCGTATCTGCCCAAAGATGCCAATATTTTTAAAAACGGCCTGATCGTGGGCCTGGTCAACAGTTCGTACGAGGTGTTTGCCGGCTTCGGTGTTTTTGCCGTACTGGGTTATATGGCCCTTCAACAACAGATTCCGATTGAATCGGTTGTGGACAGCGGTATCGGCCTGGCCTTTGTGGCCTATCCCCAGGCCGTGAGCCTGCTTCCGTTCGGGACGCTTTTCGGGGTGTTGTTTTTCCTGCTGCTCACTATTGCCGGCATTTCTTCTTCCATATCCATCATCGAGGCCTTTATTTCGGCTGTGCTCGACAAGTTCAATGCATCCCGTCACAGGGTTGTCACTGTGATCTGCCTGATCGGCTTTTGCGGATCCATGGTTTTTACCACGCATGCAGGCCTGTACTGGCTGGATATCGTGGATCATTTTCTGAATCATTACGGTTTGATCACCGTGGGGGTTGTGGAGGCCTTCCTGATCGGATGGATCTACCGCACGGAAAAGCTCAAAAGCCATATCGTCGCGCAGCTGGGCTTAAGCGGCAGGCGGCACAGGGTTTTTAAATATATTGTGCTCCAGCTCTGGAAATACTGCATCAAGTTCATCACCCCCGTGGCCCTCGGAATTGCCATTATCACCAGCATTGTCAAGGAGCTTGAAACTCCGTACGAAGGCTATCCAGTCTCGGGTATCATTATCCTGGGCGTGGGGTGGCTGTTGGTTACCCATATCTTTGCTTTCGGGATGTCCGGGCTGCCGTGGAAAGAAGAGACCGGCGCCCGGCAGGCAGACGACGAGTGAATTGTCGATATGTTCCGGGTTTCCGTGAAATAGCGGATTGCGCTGAAAAAAATAAGCCATAACGGTTTTCTGCCCCGGCAGGGGGAGCGACCTTTGTTGGAATACAGAAAGGATATGATATGAAAAT
>CAZTHW010000156.1:0-6480 GCA_964613595.1 uncultured Desulfobacteraceae bacterium
TTTTTCATATTCGTTAACTTATGACAATACTGCTAGTACAACCTTCAAAGGGCTGCTTTTCAGGGGCATTTTATTATAGGCCTTGAATGGAAAATCCCCCCCCCCTGCAGGATGCATTATTCATACTGAATGACAAAGCGAGCAGGACAGGAAAATGAAACAGGTCCTCGTGGTGGACAACCACCCGGTAATCCGCAAATTTATGTCCAGCTTCCTCATGGAAAAAGGCCACAGCGTCTTTACCGCCGAGGACGGCGTATCCGCCCTGGAAATACTGTCCGAGTACATCCCGGATGTGATCTTTATCGACCTGATCATGCCCAATATCAGCGGGAACAAGGTGTGCCAGATTATCCGCAGGCGGCGACACCTGGATCATTGCCTGCTTGTAATCCTTTCGGCCATTGCAGCCGAAGAAGAAGAAGACACACTCCTAAATGATCTGGGCGCGGATCTCATCCTTGTCAAAGGCCCTTTTGACAGACTTTCAGGACATATTACCGACATCATGGCCTTGGTGGAAGCAGGCCAGGAAGACCGCCTCAAAGGCTCCGTTATCGGCAAAGAGGATTTATCGGCCCGGCAGATCACCAAGGAGCTTCTGACATCCAGGCGGCACTATGAAACCACCCTGCACCACATGTCCGAGGGTCTGCTGGAACTGCTCGATGACGGACAGATCGTATACGCCAATCCGGCCGCGGTCTCAATTCTCGGCACTGCCGAGGAAGACTTGCTCTCTGCGGATTTTATCCGGCTTTTCCGGGACAAGGACCAATCCCTGATCGCCCAAAGGATTTCCGAGGCAACGCAGGCCGGACAAAAAGTTTTGCACAACGAAACCCTGGAACTCAACGACAAGCTGGTCTCGGTAACCATCATCCCCGTCCGGGAGGAAAGCCGGCATTATACCCTGGTGGTGATGCTGCAGGACATTACCCGGCAAAAACACGCAGAACACGCGTTGCAGGCAAGGGAAGAAAAATATAAACAGGAAAGGAATTTCCTGGATAATATTTTTGAATATTCACCGGATGCCATTGCCATTGTGGACCATCACGGGCGGTTTACCCGGTGGAATCATCAGGCCGCCCGGCTGTTTGGTTACGATTTTGCCGAGCTCAAGGGGAAAAAGGCGTTTCACCTTTACGCAGACGCCGGGGAGATGGAAAAAATGCTGGACACCCTTCGAAATGAAGGATCCGTTCAGGCCTATGAAATCGATTTTACCCGAAAAGATAGCACATCTATACCATGCGCGGTCTCCATAAGCCTGCTGCGAAATGATGCCGGGAAAAAAATCGGAAGCCTGAGCATCATTCGGGATCTGTCCGAATGGAGACGGGTGGAGCAGAAACTCAAGTACCTGAGTTTTCATGATTCCCTTACCGGCGCTTACAACCGGGCATTTTTTGAAGAAGAAATGCAGCGACTGAACACGGAAAGACATCTTCCCTTGGGAATCATTATCTGCGATATCGACTTTTTAAAACGGATCAACGATACAATGGGGCATCAACAGGGAGATACCCTGATCGTCGCAGCCGCCGATATCCTGAAAAATGCTTTTCGCGCAGGCGACATCATTGCCCGTATCGGCGGGGATGAATTTGCGGTGCTTGTCCCCCGCAGCAGCCCGGAAATAATCACCAACTGCATCCATCGGCTCCGGGAGATGATCGCAGACTTTCGCACCCGGCGTCCGGAACTGAATTTATCCATATCCATCGGATACGCCATCTCCACCGAGATGCCCGTGGATACCCGGGCCCTTTTCAAACAGGCAGATGACCATATGTATCTGGAAAAATCAAAGCTTTCCTGCTGATTTTTGAATCGCCCGATCGCTGTGCCGGGCACGCCGCAAAGCCTTCGTCTCTGAAATCCCTGCCTGACCCCGCCGGCTGAAATTCTCCGCGGTTGCCGGATACGCATTTCCGACCTTGAAAAATCACAAGATTGTTTTATATTATTATTAGCATATGCTTAAAACCAATTCTGCAGAAGAGATTCATTTTCAATGTATTTCACTTAAAAGGAGGTGAACAATATGCCAAGAGGAGATCGAACCGGACCCGTCGGTGCCGGTCCCATGACCGGGCGCGCAGCCGGATTTTGCGCAGGATTCGGAGCGCCCGGGTTTGCTGGCCCGGTATTCGGTCGCGGCAGAGGATTGGGCCGCGGACGTGGTTTTGGGGTCCGAGGCGGCCCGGGCCGCGGTTTTGGCCGGGGCTTTGGAGGCGGCTTCGGGGCTCCATGGGCTGCGCCCCATCCCGGATATGGATATTATCCGGCCCCGCAGGCGCCCTCGGCGCAGGATGAGCTAAATGCACTGCAAACAGCGGCACAATACCTGAAAACTGAACTCGACAACATCAACAAGCGAATATCTGAACTCCAAGGTGAAGAAACCCAATAAGTCCGTTTCCACCCGGATTCAGCCGCCGACTTGTGCTTCGGCGGCTGAATTCCGGAACCGGATATGAAATCCGGTTCCGGCGCAAAGGATTGCCTGATAGCCGTTTCCGGTTTATAATATGCACCATGGAACCGAGACTGCGACAAATCGCTGAAAAAATCGAAAAGCTGCTGGCCGCCGAGATCCGGCTGGACCGGGAGGTGCTGCATTACATCGAATCCGCGGCCGGCGCCGCGGATCCGGCGGAACTCACCCGGCAGATGGCCGACAGTGGCACCTGTGACAGCCAGAGCCTTTTTGAGCTGATATTCTACCCGGAACAATCCCACCAGCGTTACCTGGAACCCGAGCTGGAAGCCGGAGCGCTGGAAGAAAGCGAAAACCGCGCCGTCGAAGACCGGCTTGCGGAAAAACGGCTCCGGCCGCGCCTGGTCTTTCCGGAAGGCGGAAAAACCGGCGGCATTCAACTGCCTGAAAACATCGTGCGCCGGTATGTCCGCCGGCTGAATCTGACCCGGCAGATCCCGCCCCGGGTGGCGGATGTGATCCATTCCCGTATCCAGGATCCGGAGCAGGCCGTGACCGTCCGGGTCCGGCTGAGAAACACCCGGTTCGGTTTTACCTGGGAAGTTGTCTCGTTTTTATGCGCGTATCTGGAAAAAGTACCGGCAGTATCTGAATCGGACATGGAGCGGCTGGACCTGGCCCTGTCGCTGCTGGACCACGTTCCGCAAAAAACGGATATCTACACGGCCATGATGGCGCACAAACACCATTGCGAGGAAATGATCCGCCGGGCCGATACCAGCGAACAACGCCTGCGCAGCCAGCCGGTAGAAGCCCTGATCATGCAGGGAGTGAACATCCCGTGCATTTCCGCGGAACAGGCCCGGATCCGGATCCGCATGATCGACGAGATCGCCCTGCGGGTATTTGGCAGAACCGAGATGACCGGCCCGGCCGAAGCAGGCGGCCAAAGCCCCATCAACCCGGGGGCATTGAATGCGGCCCGGGACCTGGACAAGGCCATCAAAATCCTGTCCTGACATTGATCCCAGCCGGCCGGCGGAAAAATTTACCACATTTCCAGCACAGCCTTTGCCCGGGCTTCGGCCTTTTCGCCCAGGGGCGAGTCCCCGGCAATGTCGGCGGCTTTCTTGTAAATCTGCACCGCCTTGTTGTAATGGTGGGTCTTGGTATACGCCCGGGCCAGGTCCATGTGGATCTCGGCGGCCTGGGGGGCCTTTTCAGTGGCCTTTTTCAGTCTTTTGATCGCCTTGTCATAATCTCCGGTGGCAATGTAGACCTGACCCAGCCCGTGCAGCGCGCGGGGAAAATCGTGTTTCAGATTCAGGGCTTCCAGGTAACACTGCTCTGCCTTTTGATACGCGCCCTTTTTGTAATACACGTATCCCAGGTTGCTCAGCGGGTACTGGGGGGTCATGTACAAAAGATCCTCGTTGACCTCCTTGAAACACGCGATCGCCTTGTCCCATTGCTCCAGGGCGACATAGGCCGATCCCAGGTTGTTTCTGGCAGGCGAGTAATCGGGCTTGAGGTCAAGGGCCTTTTTAAAGTGCGCCAGGGCCTTCTCCGGCCGATTCTTTCCCATGTAGGTCAGTCCCAGATCATTGTGCAGGTAGGGGTCTTCCGAATGCATTTGCTCGGCCTTGAGCAGCTCGCGCAGCGCCTTGGTGTAGTTTCCGTCCGCCATATAGGCTTCCCCGAGGTTTCTGGCGGCTTCGGCCCTTTGTATTTCCTGGTTCGCTCCCTTGCTGGCACCGCAGCCGCAGCACACTCCCAGCATCATCACGCCAGCAATTATTTTGAACAGAATCCTGTGTTTCATCTTGCACCTCTTTTTATTGTCGAATGCGCATTACACTGACACCCTCACCCTGAAGGTATTTCAAAATCTCGCCTGCCGGTTTCGCCCGGGTCAAAAGCAGCCGTGGCCCGCCATTCTGCTGAGCTGGAGAAACAAGGTAGCCCGGAAACTCGATGGATGTATTATATATCCGGGGACGGTCTGCCGTCCAGAAAATCGGGGCCTTGTCGTAGGCAATCGGCAGTGCCTCGGCCAGATCCCGGAGCAGCGGCTCCATTTCCCGGCGGCCTTCTATCTTCAATATTTTAAAGCCGGTATCCGCGATGGCCTTTACGGCATCCCCCTGCAGGCTGCCGTAATCCACCAGCATTTCGGCCTTATCGCCCATCGACAGCAGGTTGGTAGTCGCCTTAACCTGAAAGCCGGCATAAGGAAAAGAAACCTCCACGTTTTCATAATACCGGTATCCCAGCATTTCCGTAATCACGCGTACCAGCCGCTCCAGCTCCCGGGGATCCACCCCCGGCAATTTCTCCGGGGCGTCCTGGTTGTCGGCCTCGTCTAACAGCCAGCCGGACATGTTTTCTTTTTCCACCCATTCCCGGATCCGGATGTGATGCTTGGACAGATAATCACAAATCGGCTGGGGGGTTCGCATCTCCGGCTTGGACAAAATGTTGAGGCAGACTTTCAACCCGCTGCCCGGGGTATTATATATAAACTGTCCGCGCAGCACAATCGAAACCCCCCGGTCTTTAAACGACATGCGTTTTTTATACCCGTCCGGGTTAAATGCGGAAATCAGGTCCTCCAGCAGGGCGGACAGTTCCGGTTCGCCCTGGACAAACATGACCTCCAGATTTTTCCAGTGCTGCTGAATGACCATCTGCTCTGAAGGACTGAGCCACCTGCGCTTGGTAAACAAAAAGCGCAAACCGTTTTCAAAGGCCAGCACCGGTGTGCGGGAAAGGTCAAGCCGGAAGTCGCCCCGGACCGGCCGGGGGAAATGATACTGCCCGCTGTCCAGGAGCTCGGCGCCCAGGATTTCGGCTGCCTTGGCAAATACGGACAAGTCCTCAAACCATTGCACTTGCGGCGCAACAAAAGGCGTAGACTCCGAACTTTCGGCTTCTCCGGCCTCTACCCCTGCCGCTTCCGGGCCGGAGCCGATTTGCACGGGCACTGCTTCGGATTTGTGCATCTCCGGGTTTTCGGGCTCGGATTCCCGGAAAAGCGCTTCATACCAGCCCTGGTTGCGAACATCCGGGTCCGGAAGCCGGACCTGCATGCCCGCCTGGATTTTATCCAGATCCCCGATGTCCGGATTCAATCTCTGAAACAGCTTGATCCCGCGCTTGTACGACTGGGTGCCGTAATCACCGAAGCGCTCGGAGATCAGCCGGGATACCCAGTCCCCGTAACGGACTTGGTATTTTTCGGAATAGCGCTTCAGGGCCTCGGGCAAATCGGTGATCGTCACGACCGGGATGGTCACTTCTCCGCTTTCCTGGCCGGCCAGGGTGCCGGGGGCCAGCACCCGCAGCGGGATGAGGATCCGCTGCTTGGGATAGATCAGGTCCACATCGGTTACATCCGGGTTGATATGCTTGAAAATTCGCAAAAAACGCGGGAAATCCCTGTGCGAAATATCGCCCCGCTGTTTTAGAAGCCGGATCACGTAATCGTCTTCCTGAACCACGTAGGGATCGCAGAGCACGTCCTTTCCCTGGTACTGCTTGACCGCGTAATGTTTCTGGTAAAAAACGGCATGTGCGGGTTCCGGAATCATTACCAGCACGGCCGTCATGGCACACACCCAGAGCAGTCCGGCCAAAACAGGCAAACCATGCGGTTGCATGCCGGTCACACCCTTTTCAGTTCAAGTCTGTGGGCGATCTCCTCGGCAACACGCCGGACAAAAGCATCCAGGGGCCGGCCGGACAGAGGCTTGCCCGGCTGGGGGACCTTATCCAGATCCCCGGGTTGAAGCAGTTCCGGAGCATTGATTAATTCGGACCGGGGTGTAATCCCATACTCGGCGGAGAAACGGTTTTCAAAATACATTTGCTGGAAATCCGAAAATTTCAAAGCGTGGGCGGTGGAGTCCAGCACCACGGTTTCATGCGCGGCGATTTTCCCGCAACTCCGTGCGGCCACCATGCCGGCCAGGCACTCGCCGCCATGGGTGCAGACCACGTGCCCATTGCGATTGGCCCGCAGCTGCCAGTCCATG
>CAZTHW010000157.1:0-6466 GCA_964613595.1 uncultured Desulfobacteraceae bacterium
GTATTAAAATATGACGGCCGGCCGTTTTTCCCCCTGGAGATCGCAGACAAGGTCAAGGCCTACGAGGAGGTTTCGTAAATGGTGGAAGCCGCTGATTATCAATGCGATTTTGAAAACAAGTGGTGCCCGGGCTGCGGCAATTTCGGGATTGTCAACGCCATGAAAGACGCCCTGGCCGCCCTGGATCTGCCGCCGGAAAAGGTGCTTCTCGTATCCGGCATCGGCCAGGCAGCCAAAACGCCACATTTTCTGAAATGCAACTTTTTTCATGGTCTGCACGGCCGGGCACTGGCGGTGGCCACCGGGGCCAAAATCGCCAACCACGATATCCCCGTGCTGGTCAACATGGGCGACGGCGATTGTTACGGCGAAGGCGGGAACCATTTTCTGGCCGCAATCCGCCGCAATATCGACGTTACCCTGCTGGTCCACGACAACCGGGTCTATGGCCTGACCAAGGGCCAGGCCTCGCCGACCTCGGACCGGGGGTTTGTCACCCGGATCCAGGCCGAAGGCGCCAGAAGCGATCCCATGAATCCGGTGGCTCTGGCCCTGTCCCAGGAGGCGGGGTTCGTGGCCCGGGGGTATTGCGGAAGCAAGGACCAGCTCGGCGAGTTGATCCGGCAGGGGCTTGAATACCCGGGTTTCAGCTTGATTGATATCCTCCAGGTGTGCGTGTCGTTTAATCATGTCAATACTTATGACTGGTACCGGGAGCGGGTCTTTGATATCAACAAGAACGGACATCAGCCCGGGGATCTGCAGGCTGCCATGAAATATGCCTACCCCGGGGAAGACCGCATCCCCACGGGCCTGATTTACCGGAAGGAAACAGTGCCTTTTACGCAGCGTATCCGGCGGTTGAATGCCGGACCGTTGCTGGGACAAAAATATGATCGGGACAAAGTACAGAGGTTGATCCAGGGCGCCTAAAGGAAAGTGTTGTTGATGAATCATTATACAGGAGGATGAGAAAATGGCAAAAAACGTGTTGGTGGCATTTGACGATTCGGAAAACGCCATGCGCTCCGTGAATTTCGTAGTGGATTACTTTGCGCGGGATACAGCGATTACGCTTTTCAGCGTGCTCGAGGATACCCAGACCCTGTGTTCCATGAACAGCCCGGAACTGACCCCGTATTTCAAATCCGAACAGCAGGCTTTTTGCTCCCTGGAGGATAAGAAGCGCGAATTGATCGAAACCGCGATTCAGTCTGCGCGCAATTCACTTGTCAACTGCGGTTTTGATGCTGAACAGGTCCGGGTCAAAACCCAGCAGCGCGCCGGCAGCGTGGCAAAGGATATCATCAAGGAGGCGGAAACGGGTTATGACGCCGTGGTTATCGGCAGAAGAGGCGTTTCGGCCCTCCAGGATTTTCTGTTTGGCAGCGTGGCCCAGAAAGTGCTCCATGGTGTGACAAATTCGGCAGTAGTCATCGTGCCGTAAACACGGAGGCGGTTATGAAGATTCTGATCACCGGTGCGGCCGGATTTGTGGCAGGACACATGATCCCGTTTTTTACGAACAACGGTCACCGGGTTATCGGCGTGGACCACAATCCGGTCCCGGCCGGGCTGAATTATCATAATTTTGAATATATCCAGGGAGATACAACCAAGCCAGGTAAGTGGCAGGAGTCTGTGGCCGCGGCGGATGTGGTGGTGAACCTGGCCGGCAAAAACATTTTTTCCCGGTGGACGGAAAAATACAAGCAGGCGCTTTATGACAGCCGGATCCAGACCACGCGCAACGTGGTGGACGGGCTTTCTGACAACCGCCCGCAGGTGCTGTGCAGTACCTCTGCAGTGGGGTATTACGGGGACAATGGCGACGAGGTCCTGGATGAAAACGCGCCCGCAGGAGACGATTTTCTGGCCCAACTCAGCATGGACTGGGAAAACACCGCACTTGCCGCGGGAAAAAAAGGGATCCGGGTTGTGCTTCCGCGATTTGCCCTGGTAATGGCCAGAGACGGCGGGGCGCTGGCGACCATGCTGCCCGCGTTTAAATTCTTTCTCGGCGGCCCGATGGGCGACGGCACCCACTGGATGCCCTGGATCCATATCCGGGACCTGGTGCGGGCCACGGGTTTTGTGGTTGAAAACCAAACCATCTCCGGGCCGGTGAACTTTGCCGCCCCCAATCCCGTGCGGAACAAGGATTTTTCGAAAATTTTGGCCGGGGCGCTTAACCGCCCGTCCGTGCTCCGGGTGCCCGGATTTGCCTTAAAGGCTGCCCTCGGCGAGCTCGGGGCGATGATGCTAAACAGCCAGCGCGCCATTCCCGGGCGGCTTCGCGATGCAGGATTCGAATTTACCTACCCGGAACTGGGAACAGCCCTGGCCGCGGAATTTCATAAATAGAGTTCATCCAGTTTCTGGATGGACACTAAATAGTGATAGGCACGGGTGTTGCATCAAGGTAACTATTAATAAGGATTTCGATGTTAGATTGCATTTTCCGAAAAATATCAATGGAGGTGTGATTATGGAGACCAAAGAGATGAAGGTTCCCAATATTTCCTGCGGGCACTGCGTGATGACCATTAAAAACGAGCTCTCCGAGATCCAAGGCGTCAAGTCCGTGCAGGGCGATGAAAATACCAAACAGGTCACCGTGGACTATGAGGCCCCGGCAGACCTTGACCAAATCCGTGGAAAACTCAAGGAAATCAATTATCCTGCAGAATAGCCGGGGAGGCAAATTTTCGTGACAGCCGACACAGCAGAAAATCAGAAATCCGGCGCAAAAGCCCCCGGCAGTCAGGAGAAAACCGGCAGGCAGCAGCGTCTGCCGGTCACGGGCATGACGTGTGCCAACTGCGCGGCCAATATCGAGCGCAGCGTGCGCAAGCTCTCGGGCATCCGTTCGGCGGAGGTCAACTTCGGCGCAGAACAGTTAAACGTGGATTACGATGCCGGCCAGCTGAGCCTGGAAGACATCGTCGGGCAGATACAAAAGGCCGGATACGGCGTGGCCACCCGGCAGGCAGAGCTGCCGGTCACGGGCATGACCTGTGACAACTGCGCGCGCAACATCGAGCGCGCCTTGAACAAAAAGACCCCGGGCGTGGTTTCGGCATCCGTGAATTTCGGCGCAGAACGGGCAAGGGTGGAATACATTCCCTCTGTCACGGACCTGGAGACGATTGCCGGGGCCGTAGACAAGGCCGGATATCATGCCATCATCCCGGATGAAGAAGCCGGGGGCGAAGAAGATGCCGAAGCCGCGGCTCGGGATGCCGAGGTCCGGGAGCAAACCCGCAAGTTCATTGTCGGCCTGATTTTCACCCTGCCGCTGTTTGTACTTTCCATGGGGCGCGACTTCGGGCTGCTGGGCCCGTGGGCCCATGCATTGTGGGTCAACTGGCTGTTCCTGGTTCTGGCCAGTCCGGTGCAGTTTTACACCGGGTGGGACTACTACACCAGCGGGGCGCGAAGCCTGGCAAACCGCGGGGCCAACATGGACGTGCTTGTGGCCATGGGCTCCTCGGTGGCCTATTTCTACTCCCTGGCAGTACTTCTGTTTCCGGTGCTGGGCGATCACCTCTATTTTGAAACCGCGGCCGTGATCATCACCCTGATCAAGTTCGGCAAGCTCCTGGAGACCCGCACCAAGCGGAAGACCGGCGGCGCGGTCCGAAAACTTATCGGCCTGCGGCCTGATACCGCCGTGGTGGTCGAAAACGGCTCGGAAAGAGAGGTCCCGGTCAAGCAGGTGGAAAAGGGCTGGCGTCTGCTGGCGCGGCCCGGCCAGCGCATCGCGGTGGACGGTATTGTGGCCGAAGGGCAGTCTTCGGTGGACGAGTCCATGCTTACCGGCGAGTCCGTGCCGGTGGCCAAAAAGCCGGGGGATACCGTCACCGGCGGCACCATCAATATTGACGGTATGTTGGCATTCGAGGCCACCCGCGTGGGAAAGGATACCGCCCTGGCACAGATTATCCGCATGGTCCAGGACGCCCAGGGCAGCCGGCCGCCCATACAGGCGGTTGCCGACCGGGTGGCCGCGGTGTTTGTGCCTGCCGTGATTGCCGCGGCCCTGGCAACCTTTGCGATCTGGATGGTGCTTACCGCCGATTTTGTGCCTTCCATGATCCGGCTGGTATCCGTGCTGGTCATTGCCTGTCCCTGCGCTCTGGGGCTGGCCACGCCCACGGCGGTCATGGCCGGAACGGGAAAAGGCGCGGAATCCGGCGTGCTGTTCAAGGGCGGCGAGGCTTTGGAGATTACCGAAAAGATCGATACCATTTTGCTGGATAAGACCGGCACCCTGACCGCGGGCCAGCCCGAGGTCACTGACGTGATTGCCGGGGACATCGACGCGGACCGCGTCCTGGCCCTGGCTGCGGCAGTGGAGAAGGGATCCGAGCATCCCATCGGCCAGGCCGTGGTCCGGGAAGCTTCCAGGCGGGAGCTGACCATTGATACGGCATCTAACTTCAAGGCCTCGGGCGGTGACGGCGTGAGCGCCGAGCTCGGGGGGCAGACCGTCAAGGTGGGCAAGGCCGGGTGGCTTGCAGACCAGGGCATCGATGTATCCGCACTGGACGCGAAGATCCGGGATTTGCAGAACAATGGTAAAACCGTGGTCATGGTGGCAGATGAAAAACGGCCCCTGGGGCTGATCGCGGTGGCCGACACCCTGAAACCCGAGGCCCGGGAAGTGGTGGCCGGTCTGCACGATTACGGCTTGAGCGTGGTGATGCTTACCGGAGACAACCGGGCCACCGCACGGGCAATTGCAGACGCGCTTGGTATCGACGAGGTCATGGCCGAAATCCGGCCGGATGAAAAGGCGGCCAAGGTCAAGTCCGTGCAGGCCGGGGGCAGCCGGGTCGGCATGGTCGGAGACGGTATCAACGACGCCCCGGCCCTGGCCCAGGCGGATGTTGGCTTCGCCATCGGGTCGGGCACGGATGTGGCCATTGAAACCGGGGACGTGGTGCTTTCCAGCGGCAGCCTTCACGGGGTGATCCGGGCGCTGCAGATCAGCCGGAAAACCATGAGCACGGTCCGCCAGAACCTGTTCTGGGCATTCTGCTACAACGTGGTGCTCATCCCGGTAGCCGCAGGCGTGCTCAACCCGTTTGAATCGCTGCCCATGCTGCTGCGCCAGCTTCATCCCATCCTGGCGGCCCTGGCCATGTCGCTTAGCAGTATTTCGGTGGTGACAAACAGCCTGCTTTTGTACCGGGCCAAGATCCGGTAGGGTAATGATGGATTGAAAACCACGAAGAGCACGAAGTTTGCGAAGAAAAATATAGGTTTAAAAATGAAATGCCTTCGTGTGCTTCGTGTTCTCCGTGGTTTTTTGTAAAAGAATTCAAATGGAAATAGAGGAGGATGTACAATGAATATCGATAAGCTCGTATTCCGGTTTGCCGGGATTATGATCCTGATCTCTCTGCTGCTCTGGTGGGCACACAGCGCATGGTGGCTGCTTTTGACCCTGTTTGTGGGCGCCAACATGGCCCAGGCGTCTTTTTCCGGGTTCTGTCCCCTGGCAAAAATCCTGAAATTTTTCGGCATAAAGCCGGGGCGGGCCTTTGAGTAAAGCCCCTGCAGCCTACCGGGAATCCATTGCTGCCATGGATCCCGGGCAGCTGGAGAGTCTTTACCGGACTTATAACCGCCGCAAGTACGTGCACCCGGACCCGCTGGAGTGCGTGTACGGATATGCATCCGTGCCGGACCGGGAGATTGCGGCCTTTGTTGCCGCCGCCCTGGCATACGGCAACGTGGGCCAGATTTTAAGAAGCGTGTATGCCGCACTCGGGATAATGGGGGATTCCCCCCGGAGCTATCTGGTACAGCAGGATGTGCATGGCCTGTATGCGGATTATTCCGGTTTTGTGCACCGATTTGCCGCGGGCCGGCACATGGCGGCCATGCTGGCGGGAATAAAAGGCGTGATCCACGAATACGGGAGCCTGCAGGATGCATTCGCGCAAGCGACTTCGGATGCGGATGAAACGTATGTGCCGGCGTTAAGCGCTTTTATTGAAAAACTCCGTTCTTATGCGCCCGCGGATCCGGGACATCTGTTGGCTTCTCCTGACAAGGGCAGCGCGTGCAAGCGGCTGTTTCTGTTTCTGCGCTGGATTGTGCGCTGCGACGCGGTGGATCCGGGCGGATGGGACCGCATGTCTGCGGCAAAGCTGGTGGTTCCCTTGGATGTTCACATGTATCGCGCCTGCTGCGGGCTGGGACTTACCGGGCGGCGCCGGGCCGATTTGAAGACCGCACTGGAAATCACCGCCGGTTTTGCCCGGCTGGTGCCCGAGGACCCGGTCCGCTACGATTTCGTGCTCACCCGTCCCGGTATCCGGGGACCCTGGTAGGCGGCCGAAACCTTTTTGCCTCCCCATGTATCGGCAAGTCTGGTACGCTGCAATTGGCAAAGTTTCATTTTCCTAAATTGAGCGTTTCAAATTTTAACACGGATCAATATTTTGTATTTTTT
>CAZTHW010000158.1:0-6464 GCA_964613595.1 uncultured Desulfobacteraceae bacterium
ATCATCGCCGGTTGCGGGAGAAATAACCTGTCCGGCCGGGATTTCGCAGCGATCCAGGGTGATTGCCGAAATGGGCGTGCCCTGGTACCCGGGGGTCTGCAGCGGAGCATCAACGCTTAGGCCGGGGTCCCCGCTTTCCACAATAAACAGGGCGGAGGCGCCTTCGCACACCCCGGCCACCGCGATCCAGTCGGCAATCGATGCGTTGATCACGTATTGCTTGGTACCGGTGACAAGCACGGAATCTCCATGCTTTTCCCCGATGGTGGCCAGGGGCTCGTTTTCAATGTTCATTGCGCCTTCTGACAGGGCCAGGGCCCCGAGTCCCTGTCCCGCCAGTATCGGGTCCAGGTATTTTTCCTTCTGGGCGGAATTGCCCCAGCTTCCCACGGCCCGGCCGAAAAGTCGCGCGGCGGATTCAACGGCGAGATACGCAGAAGGCGAAATTCCGGCAAGCACTTCCATTGCGCCCATAAGGGTGAGTTGTCCGTTGTAGTCTTCTGCCGGCTGCAGGCCGAGTTTCAGGTAAGGGGTTTGGGCCAGGGTTTCCATTACCCTGCGGATTTGCCATCCTTTTTCGGACGGATCCCGCTGTTCCAGGGCTGCAGGGTCTCCCAGCGCATTGACCTGTCCGGCGATATCCGCAAAAAGTGCGTGTTCGGCTTCTGTGAAATCATAGTTCATTTGGTTTCTCCCGGTATGATGCATCCCGGAAAATCGGGATTTTTATATCAGCTTGGAAATAATCATTTTCTGAATATCCGAGGTGCCCCCGCCGATGGGGGCCAGCCGGCTGTCTCTGAAAATGCGTTCCATGTTGTATTCATGACAGTATCCATAGCCCCCGAACAGCACCATGGCATCATTGGCCGGTCCCATGGACCAGTCGCCCACAAAGAGCTTGGCCACGGCGGCTTCCAGGTGGTTTAAGGGCCGGCCCTGGTCCTTGTACCAGGCGATCCTGTAGGCCAGGCTCTGGGCGGCCTCGTAAAAAATGCGGATATTGGCCAGCTTGTGCTTGGTGGCCTGGAATTTTCCGATGGGCCGGCCGAACTGCTCGCGTTTTTTCGCGTAATCCGCGCACGCATTGAGCATGTACTTGGCCGCCCCCACAAACGGGGTCAGAAGGGCGCTACGATCCCATTCCACGGTTTGCAGCGCCATGGTAAAGCCCTCGCCTTCGGCACCGAGCAGGTTTTCAGCCGGGATTTCGCAGTTGTCAAAAAACAACTCCGAGGTCTGCGAGGTGCGCACCCCCATCTTGATCAGCGGCGGACCGGCGGAAAACCCCGGTGTGCCTTTTTCCACGATAAAAGCCGAAATCCCGCCGTGGGCCTGTTCAGGGTCGGTCTTGGCATAGATCACGGCCACATCCGCGATCGGGCCGTTGGTGATGAAAATCTTGCTGCCGTTTAACACGTAGGTGTCGCCCTTTTTTTCTGCCGTGGTTTTCATGGAGGCCACGTCAGAGCCGGCATCCGGCTCGGTCAGGCCCATGCAGCCGATGTATTTGCCGCTGATGAGCCCGGGAAGGTATCTTTTGCGCAGTGCGTCGCTGGCGTGGCAAAAGATCGTGTCCGCGCACAAAAAGGAGTGGGCGCCGTATGCCAGGGTCAGGCCGCCGTCCACGCCCGCCTCGCCCAGGGCTTCGCCGGCCATGACCGTGGTGACCACATCCGCCCCGGAACCGCCGTATTCTTCCGGGAAGTGAAGGCCCAGGATTCCGAATTCGCCGAGTTTTCGGAAGGATTCAAAGTCGAAGGCCTCCTTTAAGTCATGCTCCTGGACCCGGGGGACAATCTCCTTTTTGGCAAACCGGATGATTTCCTTTTTAAACATCTGTTGTTCTCGGGTGAAGGCAAAGTCCATGATTTTCTCCTGTGCGTGTGGGAAAATTCGTGCCGCCTGAAATGAAATTTAATTCATTTACTGAATCTGATTCAAATACTAAAATCCAATTCAACAAAAGGTCAAGAAAAATTTTATGAAAAATTTATCAAAAGAGAAAAAACAGCCGTTGCAGGCAGGAGGACTGGGGAAAGGTGCCAGCCGCAGGTGGCCTTCCGCAACATTACCGTGTTTATTTGAACACGGAAAATGCTTTATGCAAAACCACTTCAACCCGGAGGCATGCGAAAGATGGAGGCCAATGATGGAAAAAGAAATTCAGGCAGGTGTGCCACTGCGAAAAATGCGGCGCTGAAGCCGACATGTGGGTGGATTTCGGATAAAAACGGCAGAATTCGGCAAGCGCCCGTGCGGGGCCTCAGGTTTTGAGTATTCCCCGGACCATCTCTGCGGCTTCGCGCAGGTCCCTTTCGTCCGGTCTGCCGCTGATGTCTCCGAGTCTGCCCACCCGGGAGAACTTTTCCATTTTGCCGTGATAGGCGCCGACAGCAGCGTTGAAACACCTGGCAGGCGATAAAGCATAAAAAAGCGCAAGTCATAAAAGATCAGGCTTCCACCCTGTTTCTTCTTGATAAAATGGCATCCGGATCAATTTCGCCGACGTTGTCAAAGACATAATCCGGCTGGTACGGAAAGCGGTTCATGGTCTCCCGGCTTGTTACACCGGAGAGGACCAGGCAAGTGGTCATCCCGGATTCCAGGCCGCCCACGATGTCGGTATCCATTCGGTCTCCGATCATAAAGCAGTTTGCCGAATGCACCCCAAGTTTCTTTCGCGCCAGAAACATCATGACCGGGTTGGGTTTGCCCAGAAAATACGGGGCAAGCCCGGTAACCTTTTCAATGGGAGCGACCAGGGCGCCGCATGCGGGCACAGGTCCCCGCAGGCTGGGCCCGCTTAAGTCCGGATTGGTGGCGATAAATTTTGCGCCTTCCTGGATCAGCAGGGTGGCTTCAATGATTCTGGCATAATCATATTCCTCTGTTTCCGCGATGATGACATAATCCGGTTTGCTGGATGTGATCTTGACACCCGCTTTTTCCAGTTCATCTGTAACGCCTCGGCCGCCGATCACAAAAGCAGAGCATCCTTCCGGCCGCTGTACTTTGAGAAAACTGGCGGTTGCCATGGCAGAGGTATAAAAATATTGTTCGGAGACATCGATGCCGAGGTTTAAAAGCCGCGCCCGCAGTTCTGCGGGGGTGTGATACGAATTGTTAGTCAAAAACAGAAATTTGTAATTTTCCTGCTTCAGACGGTCTACGAATTGTTTGCCCCCGGGAATCAATTTTGAACCGGTATACACAACTCCGTCCATGTCCATTATGAAAGCCTTTTGATAGCTTCTGTCATCTTCGCGCATTTATCCAACCTCCCCGGTTTTTCCGCGTGAAAGCAGGGTCTTTTCCTTATTGCGGCTTATTGGCACTCGCGGGTTTGATGAAACCGGATTTCGGGCCATTGCTCCATTGTGTATTTGAGCTGCCACGGGCTTGCGGCCAGATAGGTCAGGTTCCCTTCCGCATCCACTGCCAGCGATTTCTGGTTGTCCTTTTCAAAGGCCGCCAGCATCTTTTTGTCCTCGCAGCTTACCCAGCGGGCGGTGACATAATTGACCGCTTCATAGTCGGCATCAACGCCGTACTCGGTCTTGAGGCGCTCCCGGGTCACCTCGAACTGCAGCTCGCCCACCGCGCCCAGGATCAACTGGCTTCCGGTCTTCGGCCGGAACAGCTGCACCGCGCCTTCCTCGACAAGCTGATGGAGTCCCTTCTGAAGCTGTTTGGCCTTGAGCGGGGATTTCAGCTGCACCCGCCGGAAACATTCAGGGGCAAAGTTCGGGATGCCGGTAAAGGAAAGCGGCTCCTTTTCCGAAAAAGTATCCCCGATCCGGATGGTGCCGTGGTTATGGATGCCGATAATGTCCCCGGGCCAGGCCTCCTCCACGGAATCGCGGTCCCGGGCCAGGAAGGTGACCGGATTGGTGATCTGGATGTCTTTGCCGCGGCGATGGTGGCGCACCCGCATCCCCCGGCGGAAACGGCCCGAACAGATGCGCAGAAATGCAATCCGGTCGCGGTGGGCCGGGTCCATGTTGGCCTGGATTTTAAAGACAAATCCGGAAAATTCGGATTCCTCGGGATAAACCGTCCGGCTTGCAGCCGGCCGCGGCAATGGCGCCGGGGCGATTTCAACAAAGGTTTCGAGCAGTTCCTGCACGCCGAAATTGTTGACGGCGCTGCCGAAAAAAACCGGCGTCTGGCTGCCCTTGAGAAAATCGGTCATGTCAAATGGATTGGCCGCGCCTTCCAGCAGGGCCACGTCTTCACGCAGCTCATCGGCATGGGATCCCAGGAGTTCATCGACAAGCGGATCGGCCAGGTCCCTGATGGTCACCACTTCCCCGGACAGGCGTTCCCGGCCGGGTGCAAACAAGGAGAGTTCCCGGCGATAAAGATTATAGGTGCCTTTAAAGCTTTTGCCCCTGCCGATGGGCCAGGAAAGCGGTGCACATTCGATCTGCAGGGTCTGCTCGATATCTTCCAGGATGTCAAGCGGCGGCATGCCTTCGCGGTCGAGCTTGTTGATAAAGGTCAGGATCGGGGTGTTGCGCATCCGGCAGACTTCCATGAGCTTGCGGGTCTGGGTTTCCACCCCTTTTACGCTGTCAATAACCATGACCGCGCTGTCCACCGCGGTCAGCACCCGGTAGGTGTCCTCGGAAAAATCCTGGTGGCCGGGCGTGTCCAGGAGATTGATTTCATGGTCGCGATATTTGAACTGCATTACCGAGCTGGTAACCGAAATGCCGCGTTCCTGCTCGATTGCCATCCAGTCGCTGGCCGCATGCCGGCTGGCCTTGCGGGCCTTGACCGATCCGGCCATCTGGATGGCGCCGCCGAAAAGCAGCAGCTTTTCAGTAAGTGTGGTTTTGCCGGCATCCGGATGGCTGATAATGCCAAAGGTCCGCCGTTTGTCAATTTCCGGGTTGCCCGCTTGTCTTTTCAGGCTTGTTATTGTCATTTTTTTGCCTTGATTATAATACAGTCCCCTTTTTTGCCATTTCAGAACGGAAAGCGGATATGGATATTCGTAAGGGTTTGATCGTTGAAATACGCCCAGGCGTATTTTGCGCCCGCTGCTGCAGGAAACGGGGCAGTCAGGGCGGCGTGGGGACGGCAAGGATGCGGGCGCAAATATACCGGCGCGCGGGGACAAGCCGGTAAGACTCCGCAGGGTTTCGGGAAAATTCGAAAAACTGGTTTATGCCGATCATAGTGGGTATCTTGTAGGCCTTTTGCCGGATATTGTCAACAAGCGTTCAAGGTGTTCTTCATTTAACAATCCCCTGGCGCAATTCCTTGCGTACAGGATCTGCGGTTTTGGGTGAAACCGGATTACAGGTCAATCCATATGCCCCAGACCCAGTAGGTTTCTTCATATGCGGAAAATTCACCGATCAGCGACCTGCCGCTTCGATATTCAACCCCCATGCGGAAATCGCGGCGGATACGGTCAACCGGCACCATTAACCCGGCCTGCACCGTTACATCCGGTTCCCAGTCAGATTCCTCAAAGGACGTTATATCAACGGCCGCATAGTACCCCATTTGTCCGTTCCAGAAAGCGTTCCGGTCCCTGAATTCAAGGCCGGTCTGCAACCGCCACTTGTCCTGCAGCGCCTCATTGCGAAGGTCAAATGCCCATCCGGCCTCGGCATAGCCCCGCAAATGCGGATAAAGCGGCACGCTGATGCCTGCGACATATTCCTGGCGCGTATATTCATCCCTGAGTCTTCCCGTGCGTTCGGCGTATTCATCCCCGACATGGCTGGAGTCATGGCTGATGCCCAGTTTCAGGGCCGTCCCCGAAGCGCCGCGCCAGGTTAAATTAAATCCGTAGAGTCCGTCCCATCCGATGTTGTCCAGGGAGTACTCCCGGTCGAACATGCCGAGAAACGTGCCGTGAAGATTGAGCTGAAATCCCCGGTTATAATGGTTTGCCGGCGATATCCGCAGCAGCCCGAGCCGGCCGCCGATGCGAAAAATGTAACGCTTGTCTCCGGCCGCCGGTATTTCCGATTTGCTGAAACTCGCCGCGTTCAACGCGGTGGTGGGGTGTAAGGGATCTGCCAGATAAACGGGGTAAAGATGGGTGCCGGGAGAAAATGTGCCGTTCCGTTTGTTTCCCATGGAAAAGGTATGGGAAGGCAGATCCGCCTTTTTTGCCGGATCCGTATTTAGCGTTTCCCCTGATGTGTATTGATCCGGCGCCGCGGCAGCGGATTGGCCACCCGGAAAAACGAAGAAAAGGCAGACGGCAAATACAAGGATCAGGCCCTCCGGGATCCGGGCGCAACCCGTGGATATAGCGTTTTTCAGTCTCGATCGGGTGTGCACAACAGGCAAACAGGCAGTAAGGCACATATATACACCTAAAATGAGCGTTTCAAATTTTTACACGGAGTAATATTTTAAATTTTTTTAAGGAATTAAGTCTTTTTCAGGTGTTAAAATTTGAAACCCTCCGGGATTTTCAATTTTGCCGCATCTAC
>CAZTHW010000159.1:0-6422 GCA_964613595.1 uncultured Desulfobacteraceae bacterium
AGGGCCTGCTTCTTTGAGTGCCGGGCTTCCCCGCCGGCCCGGCCCTGCGAAAATCTTTGAAGCCTGATTCTTTTTTTGCAGGGCGCAACGAATATGGAACAACACCGCAAACCAGCCGGGGATTCGTTGTCGTTGTCGCAATCGGAATCGACATTTTTTTATCGATTTCGATACCGATCCCGATTTCGATTTGAATGGAGGGAACCGAGCAAGGGGGCTTGCCGGAGGCAGAATGAAAAATTGTGCAACATGCGGATCAATGATATATTTAAAAAGTATACAGCAAAAGCCATCCGGCTTTCATGCATTTGCGTGAATTGCGGAAAAACTTATTACCGAATTTGTCACGGGAGTTTAACATGACCTCATATCAAAGCCTTACACGTTATTTTGCATGCATCGGCCTGTTTTTTCTTCTCTTGCTGGCATTGCCCGCCGCGGGTTTTGCGCAGGCAGCGGAAAACAACGGCAACTCGGGCGAAAAACTAAAACAGGATGCCATGGAATTCATGGAAAGCCTCAAGCAGTACAGCGCGGAAAAACAGCAGGAGGCCGCGGAAAAATTCCAAAGCGAACTCGATCAGATGGACAAGCGCCTGGAAAAAATGCAACGTCGGTTTGAAGAAGAAAAATCGGAAATGAGCCGGGAAATGCGGGAAAAAATGAAATCCAACCTGGAACAGCTTCGCCGCCAGAGAGAGGAACTGGCCGAATGGCTTGAAAAGTTCAAATCCGGATCACAGGACGCCTGGAACCGGCTCCGGGAAGGCCTGTCCAAATCCTTCCGGGATTTTTCCCGGTCCCTGGAAAAAACCGATCAGCAGATGGAAAGCACGAAAATTTAGGCCTCCGTACTGTTTAATCCGGGAGCAATTCTTTTGCTTCAAGCAGATTTAACTCGAGCCGGTAACCAAACAGGCCGTGGTGAAAAATGTCGATCTTTGCAGGAATTTCGCCGGCAACACCGGAGCCGGCGAGGCTGCAGGCCGGGGCGTAACAGACATTCACGGTTTCCCGGAGCTTTTTGCCGCCGGTATATCGCCGGATTTCCAGGCGATCCGCCCCGGACAGCCGCACTTCCACAAAGCCTTTCCCGTCGCCGCGCGCATACCTGCATATCGGCGTGCCCCCCGACAGGGTACCGACCTGCACATTTTCAGCTTCCGGGGGCATAAAGGCCAGCCGGATATCAGCAAACATGGCACGGGCGAATTTTTTTTCATCAAACGGGGGAACCGCCCGGCGGATTGATACCCCGCCGTCATATTCCCCGTCAAAAAGCACGATCCCCTCCACGCTCATGATCACGCATTTGATCCGCCCGGTCTCCGGATGAATCCGGATAACGGCTATGGCGTTTCTGACATCCCCGCCCGGCAGATAAGCGGTCAGGGATTGCACCAATTGCCGGGGCCGGGCCAGAAAATGCGCCCGGCAGTGCCGGGCTGTCTCCGCGTGAAGTGCCGAAGATGCCGGCTGGATCGGCGCAAGGCTCCGGCATCCGGATACGCACAGCAAAAGACAGACCAGCAGCAGGATCGCTCCCCGGACCAAGTAAATGCCCCCGGGGAGCTTGTCTGCTGAGGGGCTATTTTTCAACCCGTTCCAGTGCCATGGGCATGGCGTTTTCCTGTTTTTTGTCATCGGCATAAAAATAATCGCCACGCAGAACACCGTCTTTGCGTTTTTCCAGGCGAGCTGTGTTATAGACTTCGCCCGCGGAAAGAAATACCAGGTAGACCGTGTCTCCGCTCACCCTTCCCTGTACATTGTAGTTGCCAAGGGAACCCGTGATCTTGCTGCCTTGCTGCTCAAAATACCCCCTGCCCCAGCTAAACGGGGTATTTGGATTTGCATTGGCATCCTGCCACCGGCCCTCGACATTGATCGCCGGTGCCCTGTCCCCGGAGACCTGCTGCAGCCAGGGATCGATTTCCGCCTTGGTCAAGCCCGTGCTGCAGGCCATCAGGGGCAAAAAAACCATTAAAATCGCACATGCATACATAAATTTTTTCATTCTTCCCTCCCTTTGGTTCCATTTTTGTCCGGCCCGGGGTCTAACTCTTGAAAGACCGCGCTTTCAATACCCTCGTTGATTTTCGTGTCATGAAACCGAATGATCGTATACGAGGTGGAACTTTCATGTATCGCAACTGCGTCAATCACCCCCGGCGTATCGGTCAGACGAAGTTCAATGCGCTCGATGACTTCTGCCATGGCCGGGTCCTTCGGCGTTAAAACCACCCGCCTGTTCGATTTCATACGGGCTTCCAGGTCCGGGTTGGCGTCAAACTCGCCCTGCATCCACATGCAGATCTCCCCGAGAAATACCCGCATGGCCTCCAGGCTCCGGCTTTTCTGGGCCTTCATACCGCTGTCGGTCCGGACATAACGGCGGATCTCGTCGTTATGCATCAACAACACGCTTCTCACCGGCTGTGTGTATTCCCAGCGAAGCGACCGGGGCGCCTGAAAATACAGGGCGCCCTTTGAAATCAGGGGCTGATCCAGCATTTCCAGGTGTTTTTCCTGGGTGAAATCCGCCTGAATGGACTCAACAAATGTCACCTTTTCCTTGAGGGTTTCCAGGTCATCTGCCCACCCTGTCAGAAAAACCGCACATGCCAGCAGGGTGATTAAAACAGCCGCGTACTCCGTATTTTTGCTGATCTTCTTCATTGTTGCTTACGCCATGCCCCCGTCAACAGAAATCACCTCGCCGGTCACATAGGATGCGTCTTCTGAACAAAGAAACCGTACCACGCGGGCAACTTCCTCGGGCTTGCCGATGCGGGCCATGGGGATCATCTGCTTGATCGTATCCACCGGGGCCTCCCGGGTCATTTCCGTTTCAATCAAGCCCGGGGCCACTGCATTGACCCGGACGCCCATGCGGGCCACCTCTGCTGCCAGGGCTTTGCTTGCACCGATAACCCCGGCCTTGGCTGCGGAATAATTGACCTGCCCGCGGTTGCCCATGATTCCGGAAATCGAGGAAATGGACACAATCGCGCCCTTTTTGGCCCGAAGCATTTTTTTGAGCACAGGCTTGGTCACGTTATAGAACCCGGCCAGGGAGGTATCAATTACTGACTGCCAGTCTTTTTCCGGCATCATGACAAAAAGTCCGTCCGCGGTGATGCCGGCGTTATTGACCAGAACATCAATGTCAAACTCGCCTGCGATTTCCTTGACCGCCTGCTGGACTGCCCCGGCATCGGTTACGTCAAAGGCGATTGTACGCCCTTGCCCGCCGTTTTGCCGGATCATCTCCAGGGTCTCTTCCGCCGCGGACCGGCCGGATTTATAGTTAATGGTCACATGATATCCGCTTGCGGCCAGTTCCAGAGAAATCGTCCGTCCGATTCCCCGGCCGCCGCCGGTTACAATGGCTGTCTTCTGCTTCATCCCGCATGTCCCCTGAAAACATCTTTAATTCTAAATTGAGGTTAATCTGTTCTAACTACCTGGATTGTCACTTCTCCCAGGATGTCCTCGCCGATTTGCGAAAAACCATGGTACTCGGCATAATTCATGTGCGCGTGCCGCCTTTCCGCGCTTGTAATAACGGTTGCATCCACCGGGATGCGACTGACATGAAAAACCGCCTCCTTTATACCCACCAGCAGCCCCCCGCCCTCTTTTTCCCCACGGCCGGATTCCTGCATTTCCTCCCACCGGATATTGATCCCCGCGGTCTGGGCCACCAGCTCCACAATGACAATCGGCAAAATTGCGCCGCCTTCAAAAAGGGGCCAGGCCGCCGTGGTAACCGAGCGGGCCACCGCTTTTTGCGCATCCACCGCCACCACCGCGTCAAGAAGCTTCATCCGGTCGCGGTGGGCGATATAATCTTCAATTGGGATAAACGCCTGGTTCATGTCCTGCCTGGTGTGATGATGTTAAAATCCATGGTCCTTATACCGAAAGGATGTTGACTTGTGGCCCCCCGGGTGGTAGTGTTGGAACTTTTGATTATAATAAATATTTAATTTTTAATCATAAAATAAATTTATCGGTTTGACAAGGGCAATTTCCATGCAGGAACTGATCGAAGAACTCAAGGGAAAAATCATTGAGACCCTTTACCTGGAAGACGTAAACCCGGAAGATATTGACGAGAAAGCTCCGCTGGTGGGCGGGGAGATAGGTATTGATTCAATTGACATCCTTGAGCTGGTAATGATGCTTGAACAGGATTATTCCGTGATCATTGACAACAAGGAGCTCGGAGAAAAGGTATTTGCCTCGCTTGAAGCCCTTGCCGCATATGTCTCGGAAAACAGCCCGGCAACGGCGGCCCGTAAGGCGAGTGACGGGTGATGAGTGATGGGTGATGGGTGATCCGGACATGGTATGCTTTCTTTGTTATTTGCCCGCCGACTTGCGCATCAAAGTATTTTCCTTGCAACATCTTGATAAACGATGAAATTCAGACTTATCTACCCCAAGTGGCCCAAGCTGGCCCGCCAAACCGAATTCCACCTGCCCCCGCACGGACCAGTCGTATTTGCCGCCGCCCTGCCCGCAGACGTTGACGTCGAATTCGTGGATGAAAACCTGGAGGCCATCGACTTTGAACAGCCCGCGGATTTTGTGGGCATCTCCATGATGCTGACCAGCCAGGTCAAGCGGGGCTGGCAAATCGCGGATTTCTACAGGAAAAAGGGCGTTCCGGTGATCTTCGGCGGGATCGCAACCATGCTGCACGCAGAAGAGACCGCAAGGCACTCAGATGCCGTTTTTCTGGGAGAGGCCGAGGACCGGATGGAGGAGGTCTTCTCGGACTTCCGGAAAAACAGGCTCCGCAAGGTATATGACTACATGGAAGACCGCCCGCCAATTGCGCGCGTCGGCCCGGCACGCAGAGATATACTCAAAAAGGAACTCTACAATTACCGGGGCATCCAGATGGTGGACCTGGTACACGCCTCCCGGGGGTGCCGGTTTAACTGCTACCCGTGTGCCGTGTCCTATCTGGGAGGGCGACAGTTCCGGCCCCGGCCGGTTGACCAGTCGATTGCGGAAATGGCCACCATTGACAACAACCGGTTGTTTATCGTGGACAACTCCCTTGCCCAGGACACCCGCTGGGAAAAAGACCTGTTCCGGGAGATGATCCCGCTGAAGAAAAAATGGTGTTCCCATCCCATTGAAGACGACCCGGAAGTGTTGGATCTGGCCGCACAGGCAGGGGCCTGGTATGTTTACCAGGCCGTGTTTGACACCTCGGATTACATCAAAGAACGCATCAAGCGCTATCATGACCACGGAATTGCAGTGGAAGGCACCATCCTGCTCGGCCTGGACAGCCATACCGAGGATTTTATCAAGCGGCTCATCGATTTTCTGCTGGAAATCGAACTCGACCTCGCCGAATTCACGGTGCTGACCCCTTTTCCGCACACCCGGGCATTTGAAAAGCTCCACTCGGAAAACCGGATATTTTCCTACGACTGGGACGACTATACTGCGGACAAGGTCGTCTATCACCCCGCACAGATGTCTGCCGAACGCCTTCAGCAAATGCTGTATTACGCATGGGATACGTTTTACCACCACGAATCCCAGCAGGTCCGGATGTCCAGGCTGTTCCAGCAGGTTCTTCGCAGGGAAAAGGCAGACAACACTTACCGGCCCAGAAGAAGGGACCTGGTCCATCAGGCATTCGGCAGGCCGGTAAAAAAATAACCGTGCAAGAATTATGATCTGACCTTACTCGCCGGATGATTCCGCGGATTGCTCAGGTGAAGCGGCGGATTGCACGGTTATCGTGTGCGCTGCAACATTTCTGCTGCCGTGAAGATTACAGGAGGCCTCGGCTTCGAGGTCGAGATCCTTCTCCGCCGTATTTCGCATTGCTTCCTCCTTTTGGTTCGGCTTTGCCCGGTGATGGCCGGGAAACCGGATGTGAGACTAGTGCGTATCGATTTTCTCGCCGTCGACCACCAGGTAATCAAATTCCCACTTGATTCCGTATGGCCTGCGGATCCGGTCGATCTGTTCCCGGTTGGAAAGCTCTTTTTTAAACGCATGTTCTCCCCGGGGGGCAATATCCGCGGTGATGGTCACCTCGTCGAGCACTTCCCGGAATATCGTATAAAAAGAAAGCTTCACCTTTACCTGCACTTCAAATGCCGTCCGGTTGACCAGCACCCCCTCGATTCTCGGATCCTGCACCCTGTGAATAAAGGGCGTCTTCACATCCATATCCTCGTAGGCAAGGTACCGGTTGATAATGTCATCCGGGATTTGCGTATGACCGCTGGTTCCGATCATAATCCCGGCGGCCATGAATGCCAGATATTTTTTCACTCGTTTCATGCGCTGCTGTCCGTGCCAGATGTTCAAAGTTGTCAATCATAGACCTAAATTGAGCGATTTTCAAGTTTGCCGCAGATACAAGGAAGATGCAGACGAGC
>CAZTHW010000160.1:0-5824 GCA_964613595.1 uncultured Desulfobacteraceae bacterium
GAGCAAGCGGCCCATGAACGGGTACTGGCTTCCCTGGCCCGGAAAAACAAAGGCGAGCTTTCCGGCCGGGGCCTGCGTGCCGAAAAAAACGCCCGGCGGAAGACTCGGATGGCTTTCTTCTTCGTTTTGAAGCCACCCGGCGGCCGTATCCAGGTTTTCGCGCGCTGTTTCCGGATCCGTGCATGCCAGCAGCAGTCGGAAAGGCGCTTTTTGCGAAAAAGTTTCGCGGGTTTTTTCCCCCAGAGACCAAAGGTCTGCATCCCGGGTCAGGCCGTTCCTTGCCCGGCGTAGCTCCCGTGCCAGTTCCTGTTTGCTGTCTGAGCAAAAAGCTATGATTTCAATTTGTTGTCTGCTGGTATCCACAATCGCTCCCAAAGCTGGTTATGGGGTTGCTGCAAGCCCTCCGAGGAATCATTTATGCGGTTAAAACATAAAAAATAACATTTTTAAAGGTATTCACGGCAGGGGAACCTGCCCGGATTGACGGATAAAATCCCGGATGCGGCGAAAATAGTCGTGACCCGCCATCATCATGAGGGTGTTGTGATTGGCGTTTTCCACCACTTCCAAGTACTTGTTTTGCGCCGGCGAAGCCTGGTAAAGGGTTTTTCCGTGATCCAGCGGAATGATGTGGTCCTGTTCGGCGTGCATGATCAGTGTCGGTCCGGTATAGTGGCTGATTTTATCGGCATTGGAAAAAACATCTGACTCTTTGATGCCCAGGGCATCCGCATCAATGCCAAGATGCTGCAGCAGTGACACGGTTTGCGCAAACCCGCTTTCAATGATCAGGCCGGCAATGTCGCCGGGCCTGGCCGCGGCCAGTTCCAAAGCAGGGGCGCTGCCCAGGGAGCGACCCATGAGCCACAGCGCACCGGTCCTGCCTTCGAGTTCCATCCAGTTCAGTACGGCATTCAGGATCGGGTGGGAATCTGAGAGCATGGCAGAAACCGTAGGCGTTCCCGTGCTCTTGCCGTATCCCCGGTAGTCGGCCACCATGAAGTTGAGTCCGTAGTCATTGTAAATCGGGCCGATGGGATCGTAATCCGCCGCGATCTCCCCGTTTCCGTGAAAAAACAGCAGATGCGGCAGGTGGCTGTCTGTCCGGAAAAAACGGCAGCCCAGGCTGATGCTGTCGGATACGGGCACCTCGATATCTACGGCACTTTCCGGAGGTTCGCTGTCCGGGGCTTTTCTGGGATGGAACAAAATTTCCGAGATTTCCGGGCGGTCCAGGATGGAAAGGTCTTTGGTGTTCATAAAGGCTCCTTTTCGTATCCGGCTCTGAGGAGGGTAATTCAAAAAATCCCACCGTAAAAACAAATGTACAATAAGATACCCGGATTTGCAATGTCCTGGCAAGAAAAAGGCTTGATCAAATTTTGCTGATTCTGTAGGGTATAAACACGCGGTGAAAACGGCCCGGCATGGTCGGAGAAAAAGCTTTTGACCCTCACTTCAGGATTTTCCATGCGCATCCTTCTTCAATTTACCGGAGAAAAAAACAGACACACCGGTCGATCGGGTTTTACCCTGATCGAGCTGATGGTGGTGATTGTCATTCTGAGTATTCTGGCGGTATACATGATGCCCAAGATCATGGGCCGGCCTGAGCAGGCCAAGCGGCTCAAGGCCAAGGTGGATATCCAGTCCCTGGAAACCGCCCTGAAACTCTATAAACTCGACAACGGGAGATATCCGACCACCGAGCAGGGGCTCGAGGCGCTGGTTGAACCGCCGAGCTCCGGTCCCAGTGCAGATGGCTGGCGGGAGGGCGGATATATTGAAAAGGGCAGAATCACCAAGGATCCGTGGGATAATGAATACGTATACCTTAGCCCGGGGGTACACGACGATTATGATATTATTTCATACGGCGCAGACGGCGAGCCCGGCGGAGAGGGTGAAAATGCGGACGTCAAGAGCTGGGAACTGGAATAACCGTTGACCGATCGGCGGGCATTTACGCTAATCGAGCTGATCGTAGTCCTCAGCCTGGTCAGCATCCTGATGTTTTTTGCAGTACCCCGGATCGACCCGTCATTTTTCTCCACGGATTCCCGCAAGCTCTCCAGCTGGCTCCAGATCAATACCAAGGCCCTGAAAAATCGTGCGGTGGCAGAACAGGCCGTTTATGCCCTGTATGTGGGACTCGATGAAAATCGGCTCTGGACCGGACCGGCATCAGACCGGGAAAATATTCCCGATCCGGCCGACGGGGACGCGTTTGCTCCGGACTCGGGCAGCCGGATCACTGATGTGATGTTTCCGCAGGATACCCGCATATCAAGCGGTACCGCCCGGATTCTTTTTTATCCAAAGGGGTATTCAGACCGGGCGATCATTCACGTGCAAACCGGGAATCAAACCCGCAAATCCTACCGGATCGAATCCTTCCTGCCGCAAATTGCCATCCGGGACGCGTATGTTGAATTTTAAGCACTACTGTTTGAAAAGTCCGCCGGAAAAGGGCTTTACCCTGCTTGAGGTACTGGTTTCGCTTGCCATTATCTCCATTGTGCTGGTCAGCGTGATCAGCCTGCAGGGGCAGACCATCGGGATGTATGAATCCGTGCGGTTTTATTCCACGGCGCCTTTTCTGGCCCGGTCCAAGCTCAGCGAAGCAGCTTTGAACCCCGGCGAATTCAGCGGAAACAGCGGGGATTTCGGCAAGGCCCATCCCGGCTATTCCTGGCGGGCGCAGGTTTCGGAAAAAGAAATCCAGACCGGGGAGCAGTCCCCGGTCCGGCTATCCGAAATCCGGGTGCGGGTGGAGCTGTCGCCCGATGGCCTGTCATATACGCTAACCCGGTATCAATCCGTGGATGCCGGGAGGTTGTAGAAATGCGCAAATCCGCTGGATTCACGCTGCTCGAGATATTGATTGCAATCGTTATTTTTGCCGTGCTTGCCACCATCGTCTACAGTACGTTTAACGCCGTAATATCCAAAACAAATGCAATCAAGGCCGAAACCAGCATCGACGACATGGCCGCAACCTGCCTTACCCGGATCTGCAGAGACCTTCGCGCCGTTTATGTGGAGCAGTACCCACTTTATAAGCCGCCGGATTTCGGTGACCCCCCGGATCCGTATCGGTTTGCCGCGGAAATGGACTACGTTGGCACCGAGCAGTTTTCCCGGCTGCAGTTTGCATCCACAGAGCATTTGCCGGTTTCCACCGGCAAGCCGGAAAACGGGTCCGCTTCTGCTGAACTGGCGCAAATCCGCTATCACGTGGATAAAAGCAGTGCATCGGAATCCGGATATGTGCTCAAACGGGGGGACACGCCGTTTCCTTATGATATTTCACAAAACCCTGCGGCCAAACCGGACCCGGAAACAGACCCGGTGCTTTGCACAGGGATCGCGGCATTCAAACTTACCTTCTTCGATGCAGACGGCAACGCATCCGAATCCTGGGACTCGGATGCGCAGACGGTAGACTATGCCACGCCGCGGGCAGTGCGCGTTGAACTTAAAATTAAAAACGGGAAGGGTACGCATTCCTTTTCCACGCGCATCAGCCTGCCCACCTATCGGGAGCCACTGGAAGATGTTAAACAATAACAAAGGGATCGCCCTGCTTATCACCCTGACCATCATCACGGTCCTGGTGGCGGTAAGCTTTGAACTCTATCGGCAGATCCGCGGTTCGGTCTCAAAGGCCGGGGTCAGCCGGGATCTGGTGACAGCGGAAAACATGATTGTTTCAGGGGTCAATATTGCGGAAAAAATCCTGGTCCGGGACAAGGAGGAAACCGAAATCGACTCCGTACAGGAAGACTGGGCCGACCCGGAGGTGCTCAATGACTATCTGCAGCAGACCGGTTTTAAAGCAGAGAATCTCTCCCTTGAGATCACCGATGAACTCAGCCGCCTCCAGATCAACGCCCTGGTCCAGTACCCGGATGGCCAAAAGTTCCAACCCGCCCAGCAAAAACTCTGGATGCGTTTTTTTGACCTCTTGCTGGCCGGACGGGAACAGTCGGCCCGGGAGGTTTTTTCCGAACCGCTTGAGCCTGCAATGATTATCAATCCGGTCAAGGACTGGCTCGATTCCGGAGACAATGACGCGGTTTCGGGCCTCTCCGGCGCCGAGTCGGATTACTACCAGGACAAGCATCCGTCGTATGCCTGCCGCAACGGACCGTTCCGGGGTATTTCCGAACTACTGCGGGTGCGCAACATTTCATTGGATTTGTTTGAGCGCATGGAGCAGGGCGGCAATCCGGGAGATTTCATAACAGTCCATGGCATGGTGCCCGCAGCGGATTCCCGGCATGATTTTTTCTATCCGGGCAAGATCAATATTAACACTGCCCCGATGCCGGTTATCGCTGCCTTGTTGCCTGCCGGCCAGGAATTTCTGGCTTCCGAGATCACAGCCTATCGGGAGGAACGTGCCGGCGGCCAGTTCCTGCATGATCTTGCCGCACCCAATTGGTATAAAAACGTCCCGGGCATGGCAGACGTGGATCTTGACAGTGATCTGATTACCACGCAGAGCGATTTGTTCCGCATTGAATGCATCGTGAAGAAAAACGGGGTTCAGATGGCGGCAACAGTCCTGGTGACCCGGCAAAAGGCAGAAAAAACCGGTAAATGGCAATGCCGGGTATTGAACTGGAAGTACAGATAGGATATGATGTTAGATTTGCGAATCTATGGCTTTACATCGGTGATGAATGCTTAATATGATTTTATGGTATGATAAGCCTGTAAAAAGTCTTTTTTACAGGCAGTGTTAAGTTTTAAGTGATTAAGGTTTAAGTAAAATCAAAAGCTTATATTTTATTGCTTGGCGAGGATAAACACTTTCAAGACTTTTTACGAAACCGTCATGGTATGAATAACAAAATTTTTGCACTCGATATCCGGGAAGACGGCCTTTGCGCGGTGCTGGTCCGCACCGGCCTGAAGGAAACCCGCCTTGAAAACCATGCGCAGATCTTCTTCAAGGATGCACCGGATCCTGGGCAGGCATTGCAATGGGGTTTGGAAAAAATCACCGGCCGTATCGACCCGTCCGGCGCGTTCTGCCTGGTCTCTGTGCCGCCGTCGGATGTTTCATTTCGGAACCTGAGCGTGCCGTTTAAAAGCCGGAAAAAAATCCGCCAGATTCTGCCGTTTGAATTGGAGCCCACCCTTCCGTTTGAAGTCGATGAGATGGAATTCGATTTTCTGACGGTCCGCCGGGCAGACCACAGCGACCTGATCGCAGCAGTCGTGGAAAAGGCACGGCTGAACGATCTCATGGCCGTACTCGAGGCCCGCGACATTTCCCCGGGTTTTGTCACCACCGGCGGCGTGACCGCCGCCCTGTGCATTGCCGGTCTTTACGAGGCCCGGCCGGAAACGTTTCTGCATATTGAGAGCCATCCGTACAGCGCCACCGTGTCTATCGTGGTATCCGGAGAAATTTACCTGATCCGCACGTTCCGCAAAAGCGGCCAATTCGATTCCCGGTCCGCCGCCCGGGAGCTTTCAGGGGGTATCAATCGGATGATATCCGCCTTTGAGACGATTTACGATGCGGACCTGCAGCCTGAAAAGCTCCTGTTATCCGGCGGGGATGCCACGGACCCGGATTTCGTTTACGCACTGGGCGAGTTCCTGCAGATTGGGGCAAGCGCTGTCAACCTGGCCACTGACACCCGTCTGAACATTTCGGTTCCGGAGGATCTCCCGGTTTCCCCGGAAATTAACGGTGCGCTCAGCCTGGCGGGAATTGAAACCGCCGGCCTGGCCCCCTTTAATTTCAGCCGCAGGCATTCCGCTCTGGAAAAGTACTGGAACGAAAATCGCACCCAGTTGATTGCCA
>CAZTHW010000160.1:5834-6403 GCA_964613595.1 uncultured Desulfobacteraceae bacterium
CCACCGGCATTCTGGCGGCTTTCGTGTTTATTCTGTTTATGACGTATGCGGTTATGGATGCCCGTTTCCTGGAAAAACGCGTTTCCCGGCTCGATGACCGGATCACTGCGGTGTTTCAGACCACGTTTCCCGAAGTCGAACGGATTGTGGATCCGGTCCAGCAGATGAAATCCAGACTCCAGGAGGCCAAAGGTAAAAAGGGGTTTTCAGAAGATGTGAGCGCGGATGTCCGCAATATTGATATCCTTAAGGATATCAGCCGGCTGGTGCCGGACCGGACAAACGTGGTCATAACCCGCTTTGTCCGGGATGCAGGCAGCGTCCGGCTCTCCGGGCTCACGGATACCTTTAACGCAGTGGACGATGTTAAGATGCAGCTTGAAAAATCTTCCCATCTCAGCGGGATTACCATCAGTTCAGCCAATATGGACCAGGCCGCAGACCGGATCCGCTTTCGGATCAAGGCGGATCTGTCGGCGGGACAACAGTGAATCCGGAGTTTTGGCGCATGATTCCGATTAATTTGAATCGCCGCGAAAAATTGTTTGTGGGCAGCGGAGCCGGGTTTC
>CAZTHW010000161.1:0-6366 GCA_964613595.1 uncultured Desulfobacteraceae bacterium
GACCTACGTGGTGCCCATTTACGTGGCCATCTACTTTGCCGCCGGCCTGGGCCTTTTTGACGCCCTGCGCGCGTGGATGGCAGAAGCCGTCACCTTGCAGTCCGTCCCGGTGGAATCCTTTTCCGTGGTCATCTTGAGCTTTGCAGCGGAGTTTACCTCCGGGTTTGCCGCTGCCGGCGCCCTGCTCGACCAGGGCGTGATCACGGTCAAGCAAACCGTGCTGGCCCTGATCGCCGGCAACGTGATCGCGTTTCCGGTGCGGGCCGTGCGCCACCAATTGCCGCGATACATGGGCATTTTCCAGCCTGGAACCGGCATGCAGATTCTGCTGCTGGGCCAGTTTTTCCGGGTGGCCAGCCTGCTGGTGGTCACGGCAGTCTACGCCTTGCTGGCATAACCCCCGGGAACGGGGCGAACACACAGGCTCGCCCCTGCGGTGCCGTGTTCCGGGACAACACCGTTAAGGAGAAAAAAATGATTCACGGACACGGCGGCAACATCCATGCCGCAGCAGCGGCCCTGGGATGCGAGCCTGGCGAAATCACGGACATGAGCAGCAACATCAACCCCCTGGGGCCCATGCCGGGCCTGCTCGAAGACCTCGGCCAGCACATCGGAAGCGTGTGCATGCTCCCGGAAGTGGATGCCGCCCGCGCGGTACAGGCATATGCGAAATGGCAGGAAATCCCGGAAAACCGGATCATCGCGGGTGCCGGCACCACCGAGATTCTCTACCAACTGCCCCGGGCCCTGGAAATTGACTCGGCCCTGGTGGTCGGGCCCGCCTATGCGGATTACGCCGATGCCCTGGAGATCAACCGCGTGGCTTGCAGATATTTCATGCGCGAACCGCAAAACGATTTCCAACCGGACATGGACGCCCTCCGGAAGGCCGCACAAGGTGCGGATGCAGTTTTTTTCTGCAATCCCAACAACCCCACGGGCGGGTATACGGACACGCGCGCACTGGCGTCCCTGGCCCGCTCCCTGCCGGAAACATACCTGATCGTGGATGAATCCTACCTGCCCTTTGTCCTGGATCGCGGAAATGAAACCATGGCCAAAATGGACCTGCCCAACACCGTGGTGCTGCACTCGCTTTCCAAGATGTTTTGCATCCCGGGGCTGCGGGTGGGATTTTGCGCCGCCCCCGGGGGCCTGGCGGAAAAAATCGCGGCTTACTTCCCGCCCTGGCGGGTCAACGCCCTTGCCCAGCGGGCCGTGATCCGGATTACCCGGGAACCGAAAGAAGCCCGGGCCCACGCAGAAAAAACCCGGCAGTATCTCTACGAGCAGCGGGCGCACATGTATGACCAGATTGCAGATGCCCCTGGCCTCACGGTATTTCCCTCGGATGCCACATTTCTCCTGATGAAAGCCGCCTTTTTCACAGCCGCGGAAATTGCGTCCCACCTGCTTGATCATCGCCTGCTGATCCGCGACTGCAGCAATTTTAAAGGCCTTTCCGAACATTTTTTCCGGATTTCGCTCAAGGACGCCCGCACCAACGAAACCGCGGCCCGCCTGATTGCACAATTTGCAGAAAGCCGGTATCAAGGCGGGATTTTTAAATGAATCGGCTTTTATTGTGGAATTTGTGAATGTTCGGTTAATAACACTTAACTCTTTTCGCCGGCGCCGGTTTCATATATAATACCCGTGCATCGGGCTTGAGGCGATAAAGCGGCAAGTAAGTGGACATGCTGCAGTCCGAATCCATGACCACGCGCAACGGCGAGATTGAACGCAACCTGAGCATAACCATCGTTTACCGGGAGACCGAACAAGCACAATCCTGACACGGCGCTTTGCCGCGTGCATCCGCAGGCCTGACACACAGACCCTGGAAAGGAGCATCCATGACCGAACGCTTCAGATTCAATCGACTGGAACTTGCCGGATCGCTGGGAGATCTCGGGACCCTGCTGCCCATTGCCATTGCCATGATTCTTTTCAACGGCCTCAATCCCATGGGCCTTTTTTTCAGCGTGGGCCTTTTTTTTATCCTGTCGGGCATCTACTTCGGGGTGACGGTGCCTGTCCAACCCATGAAGGTCATCGGCGCCTATGCCATTGCAAGGGCTTTGACCCCGGATCAGATCCTGGCCGCAACCCTGCTCATGGGTGCAATTCTTCTGGTTGTCGGGTTGACCGGAGCCATTGACGCCATCCGGAGATGGACGCCCGATTCCGTCATTCGCGGCGTTCAGCTCTCCACGGGTACGCTTCTGATCGCCAGCGGGGTCGAATTTGTGATCGGGACATCCCGGTTCCAGGCGCTGCAGAATGCCGCAGAGCCCTATCTCTCCCTCCAGGCGCTGGGCCCGGTGCCCATCGGCATCATACTCGGCGTTGCCGGCGGCCTGACCACCCTGCTGCTGATAGACAGCAAAAAGTTTCCCGCAGGCCTGCTCGTGGTGGGCGGCGGTTTGATTGCAGGCCTTGTGCTGGGGGCGGGCTCCGGGCTCGGACCCGACAGCTTTTCATTTAATCTGCCGCAGATCCTGCCTTACGGTTTTCCGGCACAGGCGGATTTTACCTTTGCCCTGCTGGTGCTTGTGCTGCCCCAGCTTCCCATGACCCTGGGCAACGCGGTAATGGCATATACGGATCTTTCAAAACAGTATTTCAGTGAGAAATCGGCAAAAGTCACCAACCGGAAGGTCTGTGTGAGTATGGCCCTGGCCAATTTTTTCAGTTTCTGCATCGGCGGAATGCCTCTTTGCCACGGCGCGGGCGGACTGGCTGCGCACTACCGGTTCGGCGCCCGCACCGCGGGCTCCAACCTGTTCATCGGGCTCATTTTTGCCGGCCTGGCCATCGTGCTGGGCAACAGAATTATTGATTTCTTAAAGCTGCTGCCCATGTCGGTGCTCGGCATTTTGCTGATTTTTGCAGGCGCCCAGCTGGCCCTAACCATCATGGATCTCAAAACCCGGAAGGATTTTTTCGTGGTCGCCATGATCCTGGGCATCACCCTGGCAAGCAACCTGGCCGCGGGTTTTCTCACCGGCATCGTGATTGCCCACGTGCTGCGCTGGGAAAAACTCTCCGTATAGTTCCGGGAGCTTTACATACAAATCCAATTTTGCTATAAATTCTCTGATTCTCAGCAAACAGGGACGAACTTGTGAGTTCGTCCGGGGAAGTGTCGGACACACGGGTTCGCACTGTTTCCCCTTCAAGGTGCCGGTTGTTTTCCGGGGACAATTGTTTTGCCTTTTACCGAAAAAAACATGATGCGATTTTCCGGCCGACTGGCTTTTTCTTTCCTGTTTGCACTTCTTGTTGCCGCCATTTTTCCACTGCAGTGCCTCTGTGCCCCTGACAATCCGCCGGATACGGACCGGCAATCCGTCCCGCCGCAATCCGCTGTCCGGAAAATCGACCTGACACCGCAAGAGCAGGCGTTTCTGGAAAAACATCCGGTTATCCGGGTCGGCAACGAGGATGACTGGCCGCCTTTTGACTTCAGCGAACACGGGCGCCCCAAGGGGTATGCCATTGAACACCTGGAACTCCTGGGCCAGCGCCTGGGCATTTCCTTTGAATACGTAAACGGCTACACCTGGTTTGAACTGCTGGGGCTGTTCAAAGAGGACAAGATCGACCTCCTGCCCTGTCTGTGGATATCCGAAAACCGGAAACAGTTCATGCGTTTCACCGAGCCGTACCTGGAACTGCCCTATGTGATTGTGGCCAGAAAAGATGATCGATCCATCCGGACCGTGGAAGACCTGGAGGGCAGAACTGTTGCGGCGGCAGAAGGATATAAGCAAAAGGAGGTGCTTGACAGCTCATATCCGGAAATCAAGGTGCTTGCGGTACAAAACGCCCTGCAGGGACTGGAGGCCGTGGCATACGGCGAGGCGGACGCCTACATCGGATACCTGGGAACCGTGGCCTATCTTATGGCCACGCGCTTTCTGGGCAGCCTGCAGATCTGCGGAGAGACAAATGCCCCGGAGCTGGGCCCCCAAGGGCTTCACATCGCCGTGCGCCAGGAGATGCACCTGCTCCGGAATATCCTGCAGAAGGCCATGGATGATTTAACGGACAAGGAAAAGGTGGAACTGGCCCAGAAATGGATCCCCGGGGAGCAAACCCGGAGGCCTGAGCTGACCACCGAGGAAAAAGTCTTTTTGCGCAAGAACCCGGTGCTCAAGGTGGATAATTTGAAGCACTGGCCGCCGTTTAACTTCCGTGAAAATGGCCGCCCCAAGGGCTTTTGTGTCGATTATATGAACCTTTTGGCAGAAAAACTGAGCATAGGGCTCGAGTATGCCGCCGGCTCCGACTGGGGGGAATTCATGGATTTGCTGCAGGCCGGGGACCTGGACTGCCTCTGCGATATCGTGGAAACCCCGAACCGGCGAAAGACAATTGCTTTTACGGATCCCTACTTCACCATTTTTTCCGGCATCGTGGTCCGCAAGGGAAACGAACGGTTCACTAACCTGAAGGATCTGGCAGGAAAGCAGGTGGCTGTGCCGGCGGATTTCTACTACCAGGAATTATTTGAGAGGCATTACCCCGAACTGCGGGTAATGCCCGAAAAAGACACCCTTAGCTGTCTCAAGGCGGTGTCTTCCGGAAAGGCGGAGGCCGCCCTGTCTGAAAAGCCGGTTTTCGACTACCTGATCACCGAGCATTTTCTCACGGACCTCAAAAGCGTGCCGATCATGGACAGCCGGCATTTCGAAAACACGCCCGTATCCATAGGGGTTCCAAAGGACAGAACAATCCTGCGGGATATCCTGCAAAAAGCCATGGACAAGGTCACCCGGGAGGAGCGGGTCAGGCTCTACAGGCGCTGGTTAAATCAGGAGGCCCCGGAGCCCGGCACCCCTAAAATCCTGCTGTCTCCCAGGGAACGCCAGTGGCTTGAAGAAAAGGAGGAACTCCGCATCGCTGTTCATCCCTCCTGGCTGCCCTTTGAAGAAATCGATGAAAGCGGTTCCTGCAGGGGAATTGCTGCGGATATCATAGACCTGCTGGCCGAAAGAATCGGCATTCCCTTCCGGGTGATACCCACAGAAAGCTGGCAGGAAAGCCTGGCGGCCATGGAAAACGGCAGATGCGATCTTCTGTCCAGCGTGTCCAATAGCAATCCGGAACAACGCGGCTTTGTTGTTTCCAAGCCGTATATCAAATCCGTAAATGTGATGGTGGTAAGAAACGGGCAGCCCTATATCCCGGAACTGCACGCACTGGAAGGCAAACGGGTGGCCATCGTGGATAATAATCCCACAGCAAGCTACCTCGAAGAGCACTTTCCCCGCATTCAGCTTCAATTCTACCCCGACCTGGACCAGGCGCTTCAGAGTGTTTCCAAAGCGAAGACCGATGCCGCCATGGGCAGTCTGCACCGGGTCAGCCACGCAATTCATGAAATTGGCCTGTATGACCTGAAGATCGCCGGGCAGACACCCTACAAGAAGTCCCTTGGCCTGGGCATCAGAAGCGATGACCTGGTTTTGAACTCCATTATGAACAAGGCCCTGGAGTCGCTTACCGAGCGGGAGGTAAGCCGGATCACGAAAAAATGGTTGTCCGTAAGATATGACAAGGGTTTTGACACCATTCTTTTGCTGCAGATTCTCGGGGCCGCGGCCCTTCTGCTGAGCCTGTTTCTTTTCTGGAACAGAAAACTTGCCCGTTTAAACCGGAAACTCGGCGCGGCCCACGAGGCCCTGACCATTAAGAGCCGGGGACTGGAGCGGCTCTCGATAACAGACCCGCTGACCGGGATCTTCAACCGGATGAAATTCGAGGATATCCTGTTAAATGAAATTAAACGGGTCCAGCGAACCGGCCAACCCTTTTCCGTGATTATGCTGGATGTGGACCACTTCAAGGAAATCAACGATTCCTGCGGACATCAGGCCGGAGACAGCGTTCTCCAGGAGCTTGCCGAATTTCTGCAGGCCAGTGTCCGGGAAGCCGACACCCTCGGCCGCTGGGGCGGCGAGGAATTTCTCATCCTCTGCCCGGAAACAACGGGCAAGGGCGCAGCCGTCCTGGCCGAACACCTGCGCGCACTGATTGCCGCGAAAAAGATCTCCATGGCCGGCAGGGTCACATGCAGTTTCGGGGTGGCCGAATACCGGCCGGGCGAAGGGGAGAACCAGCTTTTAAGCCGGGTGGACCGGGCCATGTACCGGGCCAAAAAAGGCGGCAGAAACCGGGTGGAACTGGCCGGTTGAGGCGCCGGGCAAAATTTCTTTTCTGCGCAGGACACTGAACGTATTCACGTCAAAGGCTCTCCTGTTTTCGTTGTTTTTTCCGAGACCAAGTGTTAGATTGTTTTAATACCTAAATTGAGCGTTTCAAATTTTTACACGGATCAATCTTTTTTATTTTTTT
>CAZTHW010000162.1:0-6362 GCA_964613595.1 uncultured Desulfobacteraceae bacterium
CGGCGGAGCGAAAAAGGAGTTTCCTCGCTCCAGGAGCCTCTGCGAGCCTCAATTTACGCTCGGAAACCCGCTTTTCCGCACCGCCGTCAGGGCAAAGAAGTACAATTTCGCAAGAGCGAAAAAAAGGATTTCCTTAGAAGTGCCGCAGGCGGGCCGGGATCAAATCATCCGCCGGAGCTGGCCCAGTCCGGTGATAACCGCGTCCGGCGCCAGGTTCTGACAGCGCGGATCGTCCTGCCGCAGGCGCAGGGATCGCTTGTCCCCGGCAAACAGGGCGGTTTGAAATCCGGCATGATGGGCCGGGTAAATGTCACAGAGCATGTCATTGCCCACGTAAAGCACGGATTCCCGGGAAATGCCGTATTCCTGCAGCCGGTGCGCGGCCTTTTCAAACAGATCGGCAGCGGGCTTGGCCAGGCCAAGGGTATAGGAATAGAGGATCAATTTTGCGTCAAAGCCGAGTTCCCGGGGCGCCCGGCCGAAAAAGTGCTGAAACAGCAGTGGCGTGTAAAACTGCGCATTTGATATCAGACCCAGTTTCAAGCCATCCCGACGGCATGCAACCAGCAGCTCATCCAGATCCGGCATGGGATAGGGCGGGTTGGCAATGAGTTCAAAACCCAGCGCCAGGCGCCGTGCCAGGCCCCGGTCTTCAGTTGCCAGCACGTCCTGAAAGATCCGGTCAATCCGGACTTCCGGGTGGTCGATACCTTCTGCCCGCTTTTGGGAAAGCGCTGCATTTACGGCATCCGAAAGCTGCCATAGGAAATCCTCGGCGTTTTGTTCAATTCCGTGTGAACGCAGCAGTTGCGCCATGGCCCCAAGCGCCCTGGAGTTGTCAGGGATTCGGGTGATGTCCCCGGACGCACTGATAAAAAGGGTCCCGTAAACGGCAAACACCACCGCGCGCACCGGCGCCCGGAGGTGCATTTGCGGACGCATTCCCGTGGGCCTGGGCGCCAGGCGACGAACATATTCGGCAAACAGGTCGCTGTCTTTCATCGTTCCTCTCTGTTGTATCGGGTCGGATCCGGAATGCCGGCTTCTGCAAAGCCTTTGCGCCGCAGGCGGCAGGAGTCGCACCTGCCGCAGGCCAGGCCACCGGGCGATGGATCATAGCAGGAGTGGGTCATGGAAAAGTCAACTCCCAGGGCGCTTCCCTTTTGAATGATTTCGGATTTCCGCAGATTGAGCAGGGGGGCGCGTATGCGGATCCTGCGGGTTCCTTCCACGGCCATCCGGGTGGCCAGGTTGGCCATGTTTTCGTAAGCCCGGATATATTCCGGCCGGCAGTCCGGGTATCCGCTGTAGTCCACGGCATTGACCCCGATGAAAATATCACAGGTCTCCAGGACTTCGGCCCAGGCCAGGGCCACGGACAGAAAGATCGTGTTGCGGGCCGGCACATAGGTGGCCGGAATCTCGTCCCCGGGTTGCCGTTCCGGATCGCTGCGGGGCATCGCCATTTTCGAGGTCAGGGCCGAGCCCCCGATGGCGCGCATGTCCAGGGCCACCACGTGATGTTCGGCCGCGCCCATGGCCCGGGAAATATTTTCGGCAGCCCTGAGCTCGTGGGAATGCCGCTGCCCGTAATCAAAGCTGAGGCTGTGGCAGCAAAATCCTTCTTCCCTTGCCACGGCAAGGGTGACTGCTGAATCCAGTCCCCCGCTTACCAGGACCACTGCTTTGTACGGGATTTTCGCAGGTTCCGTCACTTATACCCCCCTTTGGATGTGCGGCCACAGGATTTTGTGCAGCTGCAGCTGAAGCCGGACATCCAAGCGGTCTTCCAGGATCCATCCGGCAAGCCGGTCGGGGTCGAGCCGGCCGAAAGCAGGAGAAAACAGCACCGGACAGGCAGGGCGGCCGGGCCGGAAGCGCTCGATCACCTGCCGGGCAAACTCGTAATCGCGTCGGTCACAGACAACGAACTTGACCTGGTCCTGTGTTTTCAGCCGACCGATATTGTCAAAATCGGTTTTTTCGCTTTCCCCGCTTGCCGGGCACTTGATATCAAGGACTTTTATGCATTCAGGTGAAACCCGGTCAATGGGATAGGTGCCGTTGGTCTCCATCAGGACTTCAAGGCCGCCTGCAAGCAGCCGATCGACCAGAATCGGGGTTTGCTCCTGCATCAGGGGTTCGCCGCCGGTAATTTCCACCAGCCGGCATCCGTAGGCCGTAACTGTTGACAGGATTTCATCCATGGCCATGAAGCGCCCTTTGAAATAGGCATATGTCGTGTCGCAATAGGCGCACCGCAGGTTGCACCCGGTCAACCGGACAAAAACACAGGGCCTGCCGGCATGCAGGGATTCGCCCTGGATACTGTAGAATATTTCATTTACCCGGAGGCGGGATCTGGATTCGTGGTTGATTTCCGGCATCATGGCCGCACTCCGGCCTTGTAAATCCGGGCGTCGCCCGTGACTTGCCATGGGCCTGCCGCAGCCGGCACCAGTGCGGATTGTCCCTGTGTAATGGAGATTCGGTATTGGTCTGCAGGTGTTTCGATATCCGCGCTTCCCGCAAGGCACAACAGGATTTCCGCACTGTGCGCTTCGGACGAATGGTAGACCTCGCCGTCCCGGATTGTAATTTCGGACAACGTGAATTCCCGGGCCGGGATCGGGTACTGCTTTTCGTGGGCGCGCACGGGTTCGGGCTGCATCTGATGCACGGAAAACGGGGCAAACTGCAGCACGTGCATCAATTCCTCTACATCCACGTGTTTCTGCGTCAGCCCGCCGCGCAGTACATTGTCCGAATTGGCCATAATTTCAATTCCAACCCCGTATAAGTAGGCATGCAGCATGCCCGGCGGCAGAAATACGGCACTGCCCGGGATGATTTCCACGAGATTTAAAAAAACCGGGGCCACCACGCCGATGTCACCCGGATGAAAATCGTGGAGCCGGCGGATCCATGCGGCTTCCGGCCGCCGGGATCCGGCGTCCTGTTTCAGGGCCTCTTCAATGACCTGTTTGCTTCGGATTTGTTCCAGGGTCATCAGGCTGTGGAAGAACCGTTCGATTCCCCGGGCTTCCGGGCGCTCGGCCAGGGCAGCGATTTCCGGGGCCAGGGAACGCGGGCAGAAATGCCGGAACCCTTCCACGATTGCGCCGGGATCGCGGAAACCCAGTAGTGCGCCGAAAGGCTTAAGCGCGCAGATGAGTTCCGGCTTGGGCCATGGATCGCGGTAATTGCGGTTCGGGGCATCAATTGGAATGCCCCGGCGGTCTTCCCGTTCAAAACCATCCAGGGCCCGGATTTGGTCCGGGTGGGCCTGAATGGACAGCGGCTGTTCTGCGGCCAGAACCTTGAACAAGTAAGGCAGGGTGTCTTCGTAAGTCCGCGCCGCGGCTTGGCCGAGCACGGCTTCGGGATGCGCCCGGATCCATTCATCCAGGTTGGTCCGGCCGTTGCTGCCAATCACCTGCGAAGGGGCTTTCGGATGTGCGCCCATCCAGAGCTCGGCCCACGGGCTTTCGGTCCCGGGGTGTTCGCCCAGCAATTGCTGGATTTCGGTTTTTGATCCCCAGGCATAATGCTGGATCGGGTTTTTCAGTAAAACGGGTCGGTCAGTCATGGAACGTCCGTGCCGTCAGTTTTGGAACAAACCGTTTTCATAGATCACGGTTCGGCTGCCGTCGGCCAGGTGCGCTGTGACCCGCTTTTTTTCCGTGTTGACGATATCCCAGTGCAGGGCCGAGTCATTGAAACCGAGCTTCTCTTTGGTTTCCTTTGTCAGATCCGCCGGGTTTCCGGCATATGCATCCGAATAGGAACTGCCCAGGGCGATGTGGCAGTTGCCGTATTTGCCGCCGAAATTTTCATCATACAGCGTGTTGGCCATAAACCGGCTGATCCTGGAAAATCGTCTGTCCGTGAGTGAAAATTCGCCGATCCTGCTGGCTCCGGCATCGGTCCGGAGCAGTTTGTGCAGAAAATCCGCGCCGGATTTTGCATCTGCAGACACGACCCGCCCCTTGTCAAATTCCAGGCGGATGCCCGTGACCAGGTTGCCGCCCCTGTATGTGGGCTGATCTGCGTAATATACCCCGCGGGTGCCGCGCCAGTCCGGGGACAGGAAAATTTCAAAACTCGGGATGTTGTGCCCGGAAATGCCGATCCATTGCCGGTGCGCGCCGGGCGTGACTTCCAGGTCGATACTCGCTGACTCAATATGCAGGGTTTTGATTGGCAGGCTGTTGAGCCATTTTTTGACGGATTGGGCTTTTCTATACACGGACTGCCAGTGCGTCAGCGGCTGTCTGCGGTTGATAAAGCAGGCCCGGGCGATCTGGTCTGCATATTCCGGAACTGTCATGCCGGCATGCTCGGCCAGGGCCGGTGTGGGGTACATGGCCAGGGTCCAGCTGAACTGCCCGGTTTCCTCCCGGCGGTCCAGGATGTTGCGAAGCGGCTTTCTGGCCTTTAAGGCTTTTCCCATGGTTTGCGGGTCCACGTGGGAGAGGTGCGTGAGGGATTCCGGCGCCATGAGCACGATGCTTCCGTTTAAGTTTTTGTAAAATTCCTTTTCTCCCGGCGGGATAAAGGTGAGCTGCTGGTTGTTGGTGTATTCAAAAAACTGTCTTTCCATGTTCGCGGTCTGCATCAGCCGCTGGACCGGACGCCGTCCGGCGGCCAGGAGTTTTCCATACAGCCGTTCGGCAAGGGGCAGGGCGGCCGTATCATAGCGGATCAATATGATGTCGTTTTTTTTGCGCCGCCCCCGCCTGGCGATTTTTAATCCCCATAAAAGAACCTCCGCGTACCGGTCCAGGTGTTGATCCTTAAACATGAGTGAATTCTCTTTTTGCCCGGGTTCAGTGCTCTTCCTTGAGAAAGAGCCGGTGATATTCCGAGTCGCTTAAATGGGTTCTAAGCAGCCGGTTGACCATGTCGTGGAGCTTTTCGAGCTCTTCGGCGTTCATGCGCCGGACCAGGGTTTTGATCAACGCGTCATCCGAAAACATCTGCATATAACATACCAGGGTCTGCTCGTCGGTTTCCCGTTCCCAGCCAAAGCCCAGCAGGCCGTCATATGTTTCCACAAATTCGTGCGTATACTTTTTCATTCTGGATAAACCTGCATTTCCGTGTTATCTAACCAATGTGCGGTGTTCTGATGAAAATTCCTTTTTACCAGGCCGAAGTATTGATAAACTCGGAAAGTCACCATATTGAAAAAACCCGGTCGGGTCAAGCCGGCATTGTAGATCGTTGAAAAATTTATGCAGCCGCGTTTTGATTATTTCTATACCCGTGACCGCTTACAGATCCGCTGGGGACGTTGGTCTGCAGCACAATCCGGTACCCGGGGCAGCATCGTTTATCTGTCCGGGCGCGCAGAATTCATGGAAAAAAACGCCGAGGCATTTGAGCGGCTCAGCCGGGCGGGTTTTGATCTTTACACCTTTGACTGGCGCGGCCAGGGCCTGTCTGCGCGAATGCTGGCAAATCCGCACAAGGGATATGTGCAAAGCTTTGCTGACTATCTCGACGATCTGCAGTTGTTTATGGAGCGGGTTTTTCTGCCGGAAGCCGCTTCTTTCCGGGTGCTGATCGGCCATTCCATGGGTGGACATATCGCTCTGCGCTACCTTCATGATTACGGGGGCAAGGTGGACAGGGCGGTGCTGGTATCACCGATGTTTGACATCAATACGTACCCGCTTCCGCGTCGATTTGTTGCATGGATGTCCCGGGCCCTGGTCCGGGCCGGCCTGGGAAGGCGCTATGTCTTGGGCGCAGGGGATTGCGAGATTGCGTCCAGAAAGTTTGCCGGCAACAAGCTGACCCATGATCCGGAGCGTTTTATGCACGAAATCCGGGAGATCCAAAAAAACCCGGATCTCGCCCTGGGCGGCGTGACTTATCAATGGCTGGCAGCGGCTTGTGATTCCATTGACAAGATCCATGCAGCCGGGTATCCGGAGGCTGTGGCAAACCCGGTGCTGCTGATTTCGGGTGCGTGCGAGCGTATCGTCAGCCGACGGGCGCACTCGCGTATATGCCGGAGACTGCCGGCTTGTCGTTTTGTCGTGATCAACGGTGCAAAACACGAGATTTTAAAGGAAACCGATGCGCTTCAGCAGCAATTCTGGCAGGCTTTTGACCGGTTTGTCGCAATGTGAAAGGGTTATGAATATTTGCAAAGTCGGAATTGACTTTTATCAATTTGGGTAAGCCGGCCCGGAATCGAATGGTTCTTCCCGGGTCCGGGTGAAGTTGAATTGCCTGGAAGAAAGGAAACCGCATGATGGATTATGAATCGGATGAAAAATCAGAAGGCTATGAAGAGGCGCCCCGGTCTTTTCTGCGCAATCAGAGCAGGCGTGGCGGCCGGCCCCGCAAAG
>CAZTHW010000163.1:0-6333 GCA_964613595.1 uncultured Desulfobacteraceae bacterium
ATCATCGATCGGGCATACATCTATTCGGCCAGGGTTCATGACGGACAGATGCGTCTTTCCGGTGAGCCATACCTGTCGCATCCCCTGGAAGTGGCCAGCCTGCTGGCGGACATGCGGCTGGATCCGGTCAGCATCGCCGCCGGGCTGCTCCATGACGTTGTGGAGGACACCCACTCCGGAATCGAGGAAATCTACAACATTTTCGGAAATGAAATCGCCCATATCGTCGCGGGTGTAACCAAGATCAGCGTGCTGCCGTTCAGCACGGACCAGCAGCGTCACGCGGAAAACATCCGCAAAATGATCCTGGCCATGGCCGATGATATCCGGGTCATTTTAATCAAGCTGGCAGACCGCCTCCATAACATCCGCACCCTGCATTATCACCAGAATCCGGAGAAACAGCGCGCCATCTCCCAGGAAACCCTGGATATCTATGCGCCTATCGCCGCCCGCCTCGGTATATACTGGCTCAAGAATGAACTGGAGGAAAATGCCTTCTACTATGCCAACCCCTCAGAATACCAGCGGATGCAGGCCCTGCTGGAGAAAAACCGGGAAGAGCGGCAAAGGTACGTGAGCACGGTCAAAACCCTGATCGCGGAAAAACTTGCCGAAGCCGACATTCCTGCAGAGGTGCTCGGCCGGCACAAGCAGTATTACAGCATATACCAGAAAATGATGTCCCAGAATCTGGAATTCGATGAGATCTACGACATCATCGCATTCCGGATCATCGTGGAAAACGTGGCCCATTGTTACGCGGCCCTGGGGCACGTCCACGCCCAGTGGAAGCCCATCCCTACAAAGATCAAGGATTACATTGCAGTGCCCAAGCCCAACATGTACCAGTCCCTGCATACCACGGTCATCGGGCCTTACGGAGAACGCATGGAGATCCAGATCCGGACCCGGCAAATGGATCACGTGGCCAAATTCGGCATTGCCGCGCACTGGAGCTACAAGGAAGGCAAAACCCAGGGCATTAACACGGAAAACACGTTCGCCTGGATCCACAACCTGGTGGAGAACCAGAAAAATTTCGGCAACCCCCAGGAATTCCTGGAAAACGTTCGCATCGACCTGTTTCCCGACGAGGTATTCGTCTTCACGCCCCAGGGAGAGGTGAAATCCCTGCCCAAGGGGGCCACGCCGGTGGACTTTGCCTACCTGATCCACACCGAGGTAGGCAACGAGTGCACCGGCGCCAAGGTCAACGGCCGCCTGGTGCCCCTGCAGTATGAACTCAAAACCGGGGACAGCGTGGAAATCCTGACAACCAAGGGCCATCAGCCAAGCAAGGACTGGCTCAACTTTGTCAAAACCGTCAAGGCCAAATCCCGGATCCGCCAGTGGATCCGGAAGCAGGAAAAGGAACGGAGCCTGTCGCTGGGACGGGAATTGTGCGAAAAGGCGTTCCGGAAACACAAGATGAACTTCTCCGCCATGATCCACACCCCGGAGATGGAAAAAGCCGCGGAATCCTTTAATTTCAAGAGTGTGGACGACCTGATCATCAATGTGGGTATCGGCAAGATCACGCCCCTGCAGATTATCCGCAAGATAGCTCCCCAGACTCAGGAAAAGAAGGAATCCAAGCTGATTGACAGGCTCATGCGCCCGCGGGATCGCAAGCGGCAGGAAGACGCCGCCGGCGTATCCGTTCACGGGATGGATGACATCCTGATCCGCTTTGGCAAGTGCTGCAATCCCGTGCCCGGAGATCCCATCACCGGGTATATCACGCACGGCCAGGGCGTTACGGTGCACCGCAGCGGGTGCGTCAACGCCCTGAAATTAAACCCGGACCGGCAGATCGACGTGGAATGGAAGACAGAAGAAAACAGCTACTTCCCGGTTTCCCTGAAAATCACCGCCCATGACCGGGTGGGTCTGCTTGCGGAAATCTCCACGGAAATCAGCAAGGCGGAAGCCAACATCCATAACGTCCACTTGGAAAACCGGGAAAACAAGTATATTTACGGGGAGTTTACAATCCTGGTAAAGGACCTGCCGCACCTGAACAAGGTCATGGCCCAGCTCAAGAAGATCACTACCGTCCAGGACGTAAAAAGGACATGAAAAACAAGCCCCTGTCAGGGCGCCTTGACCACCTCCCCGCTTCTGATGCAGCGGGTGCATACGGTGATTTTCTTCACGCTTCCGTTATGAACCGCGCGCACACGCTGCAGGTTCGGATTGAATCGCCGCTTGGTGACATTGTGCGCATGGCTCACGTTGCTGCCCACCAAGGGTCGTTTACCGCATATATCGCAGATTTTTGACATTTCCGGTACTCCTGAAAGGTTGGATTTATTAAATATTTATAAAATCAAATGTTATGCCTTTATCAACCGGCCGCCCGTTTTCAAGGCCATTGAAAATGGACATATATGCATAACTTCTCCCGGTTTGTAAAGAGCTTTTTTACTGCCGGGGAACGACCGGAGTCTGCCGGGGCCCGGTTTCCCTGGACTCGGTGGGCCGCAGCGCGGGATCCTCCGCTTTGGACTTTTCATCCATTTCCGCCAGAAGCTCCCTGCATTGCTGCGCGTACTTTTGGGCTTTCCTGTTGTAGGCCGCCACCTCGGGATATTTTTCCAGCACGTTTTCAAACCGCTCCAGGGCCGCCTTATAATGCTCGGACTTGAAATAAAACCGGCCGACATAAAATTCATGCCCTGCCAGACGTTTCCGGCATTCCCGGATTTTCGGCTCGGCCTTTTCCGCGTATTGGTTGCCCGGAAACCGTGACTGAACCCGATTAAAGGCTTCCAAAGCATTACGGGCCGGCACCTGTGTCCGGTCGATGCTTTTTAAGCGCTCATAATGACACATGCCGCTCTGGTAAATCACGTACGGGATTTCTTCATCCCCGGGATGCAGACGCTCGTACTGTTGATAGGCAGACAGGGCCTGCTCGTATTCCTCCAAGTGATAATGGGCATCGGCAATCCGCAGCTCCGCGGTTTTGGCATGGGGGCTGTAAGGGTACCAGTCCCTGAGGCGTTCATAACTCTTGATCGCCTTGGAGTAGTTTTCCTCCTGGAAATGCGTGTTGCCCTCTTTGGCAAGCTCTGCCGCGGTCTTTTCCTCCTGCTTGCCAAACCAGGCGCACCCGGTGGCGCCAAGTACCAGCGCCAGGCACAGCAGGGCGATGCCGCATGTCTTCATTTTATGATGCATAATTGACAATTCCGTAAAAAGCTGTTTATCCCGCCAGGCAATAAAATGATAAGTTTCTGATTTTACTTAAACACTTAATCACTTAAAACTTAACACTTCCTGTAAAAAAGACTTTTTACAGGCTTATCAGGAATTGGCCGCGATATAATCGGCCGCCTCGCTGGCTGCAATCGCCGCGTCTCCCACGGCAGTCACCGCCTGCCGGAGGGGGGTGGTTCTGGCATCCCCGGCCGCGAATACGCCCGGCACGGAAGTTTGCATGCGCTCATTGACCCGGATAAACCCCCGCTCATCCAGGTCAACCAGGCCCTGCAAAAACTCGGTGGTCGGCCGCACGCCCACCCATATGAAGCATCCGTCAACCTGAATATCGGTTTTTCGGCCCGTTTTGACATTTTTAACGCATATGCTCTGTACGCCGGCGTCGCCGCCCTTGACTTCCGTCAGGTGGGAATCCCAGAGGATCTCGATTTTTTCATTGGCAAATGCCCGCTCCTGGAGAATCCGGGTCGCCCGCAGTTCGTCGCGCCGGTGAATCAGGTAAACTTTTTTGACAAACCGCGTCAGGTAAAGGCTTTCCTTGACCGCGGTATCGCCGCCGCCCACGGCCGCGACCACCTGGTCTTTAAAAAACGGTGCATCACAAGTGGCACACGTGGAAACCCCCTGCCCGTAATACCGGTCTTCCCCGGGCACCCCGAGCTTCAACGGTGATGCGCCGGTAGCAAGAATCACGGTTTTTGCCGATATCTCAGCATCGCCGAGCCGGACGGTCTTCATGCCTTCGCCCAGTTCCAGCCCGGTAACCTCCTCGGCTACGATCTCGGCGCCCTGCAGGGTGGCCTGCTCGCTGATCCGCATCATCAGGTCCGCACCGCTGATGCCCTCGGGAAAGCCGGGATAATTTTCCACCCAGTCGGTGACCAGGAGTTGCCCGCCAGGGGCCGCTTTCTCCAGGACGACCACTGAAAGCCGTGATCTGGCGGCATATATAGCTGCAGTAAGTCCGGCCGGACCCGCCCCGATGATCACCAGGTCATATTCCCTGCGCTCCATTGCCCCCCGCTACAGATTGTTGTTGATGGCTTCCTCGAGCTTGGCCTTCTGGACCATCCCCACGATCTGTTCCTTTTTTTCGCCCTCCTTGAACAGGATCAGGGTCGGAATCGCCCGGATGCCGTAATTGCTGGGGGTGGCGGGGTTATCATCCACGTTGCACTTGACGATCTTGAGTTTTCCCTCGTAATTCTTGCTGAGTTCCTCGAGTACCGGCGTGATCGCCTTGCAGGGGCCGCACCACGGCGCCCAGAAATCCACCAGTACCGGCTGATCAGCTTTCAACACTTCCTGGTCAAATGTATCGTCGCTGATTTCCTTGATTGCTTCGGCCATTTTTCTTTCCTTCCTGAAATATTTGCTGTTGTCGGCACTTGCTGTTTCTGCCCGCCTGCGGGGCAACCGGCTAAATGCCATTTAAGGCCATAACATTTATTTGTACTATAGCCTGCTTATGTGTGTCAAGATAACCATCTAAACCGATTTTTCAAAAACAAAAGTTTTTCCGTGCCGGGCCTCTAATTTGCCGTCCCGGCACGGAAAAACAAAAATTATTGACGCGATGGCATTTATCCATTAATGTTATATGTTTAATCAAATTTGGGGCTTGATGATGACACATTGAAAAGCCCCGGGCCAAACAAAAACATTCCGGCTTTATAAAACGCTGTTAAAACACTTTCAGGACAAGGTGATGGTTGAACTCGACTTTGAAAAGGGCGGCGGCCTGCTGCCGGCCATTGTGCAGGATTTTGAAACCGGCGAGGTGCTCATGCTCGCTTACATGAACCCGGCGGCATGGGAGCACACCCTGAATACCGGAAAAGCCACCTATTACAGCCGATCGCGGGACAAGCTGTGGGTCAAGGGCGAGTCCTCCGGACACATCCAGAAGGTCCGCGAAGTCCGGTTTGACTGCGACAGCGACACCATCCTGCTAAGGGTGACGCAACTGGGCGGGGCTGCATGCCATAAAGGCTACAAATCATGTTTTTACCGCAAAGTTGAAGACAACAAGGCGGTTATTGACAAAGACCGGATTTTCGATCCAGACGAGGTGTATAAAAAATGACGGAACCATTGAAGCTCGGCATTCCGAAAGGAAGCCTGCAGAATTCGACTATTGAGCTTTTCCGGCGCTCCGGATGGAAGATCAACGTCAACGGCCGGAGCTATTTCCCGGATATCAACGATGCGGCAATTGACTGCACCCTTTGCCGGGCCCAGGAGATGGCGGTCTACGTGGAATCGGGCACCCTGGATGCCGGCCTGACAGGCAAGGACTGGATTGCCGAGAACAACTCGGATGTCCGCGTGGTCTCGGAGTTGGTATACTCCAAGGCCAGCGCCCGGCCCGCGCGCTGGGTCGTGGCGGTGGCCAGCGACTCGCCCGTGCAGAAAATCGAGGACCTGGCCGGCAAAAAAATCGCCACCGAGCTGCTCCAGTACACCCGGCGCTATTTTGCGGAAAAAGGCATTGATGTCACCATCGATTACTCATGGGGCGCCACAGAGGCCAAGGTGGTATCCGGACTGGCAGATGCCGTGGTTGAAATCACCGAAACCGAGAGTACCATCCGGGCCCACGGCCTGCGCGTGATTCACGAGATGATGCAGACCAATACGCAATTGATTGCCAATCACGCGGCATGGGAGAAGCCGGAAAAGCGCAAAAAAATCGAACAGCTTTCCCTTTTGTTAAAAGGGGCCCTGGTTGCTGAAAAAATGGTCGGCCTGAAGATGAACGTCCCGGAGTCCGGACTGGACAGGATCGTCTCCCTGCTGCCGAGTCTTAATGCGCCCACCATTGCCCGGCTTTATCACAGCGACTGGTACTCGGTGGAAACGGTTGTCAGCTCGGACACGGTCCGCGACCTGATTCCGGTCCTAATGGAAAACAGCGCCGAAGGAATCATCGAATACCCCCTGAACAAGGTGTTATAGATTAAACTTGATGGCTTCGTAAAAAGCTGATTATACCGCCGACGGCATTTTTGCAGAAAGGAAATCCGTAAGCATCTTGGCTGATCGGCGGAGCGAAAAAGGAGTTTCCTCGCTCCAGGAGCCTCTGCGAGCCTCAATTTCCGCTCG
>CAZTHW010000164.1:0-6297 GCA_964613595.1 uncultured Desulfobacteraceae bacterium
GAAAACGATCGAGATCCTGAGGCAGATGAATTTTGAGGGCAAAATGCAGCAGGTACCCGACATTGCCGGGGGGCATCATGAGAAAATCGACGGCACCGGGTACCCGAGAGGTCTTTCGGGCGATGAAATCCCCCTGGGCGCAAGAATTATCGCGGTTGCGGATAATTTTGAAGCCCTGACCGCCAGCCGTTACTATAACAAGCCGCTGCCGCCGTCCCAGGCCATGAAAATGCTGATTGAAAACATTGATACGTTTTTTGACGGCCGGATGGTAAATGCGTTTATCCGTTATTACCAGCGCACATACCCCGGATATCAGACCGAAACCATCCGCAATGAAAACGGCGGGGCAAATTTCGCGAAACTGGGCTGAGGAATTATTTCAGCGCATTGTAGTTTTTGAAAAATTCATCCGTATATTGCATATCCAACGCCCAGAGGCGATAGACCCGATCAAAGGACCGCCCGGAGTTGAGGGCGTAGGACAGGGGGTAGATGAGCACCGGTACCTTGGCTGCCGGATAATATTGCCCCAGCATGGATATGGATTGCTGCAGGATCTCGTAGGGCGTCTGCTCATCGATGACAAAGAAATTGATGCAGTTGGTCAGGTCGGACAGGTTTAAGGCGAAATCCGCCACGTTGGCCATGATCACGGCCTTGACCTGAGCGTCCTGCTTTAGCGTAAAAACCCGCCGCTCCCGCCAGAGGCCCATTTCCTGGTATAAATCGCTTAAATCGCTTCTGGTTCCCTCAATATTTTCCGGAACCAGGTCAAGCGCCCTGAGCATCAATCCGCCGGAATGCTGATCATAAAATTCCCTGAGTTCATAAAGGTCCTCGCGCTCGGCCCTTGACAGATCCCATCCCGGGGCAAGCGGCTTTTCGTTTTTTCCCAGGCGGGTATGGAAATAGGCAAAATCGTCAATTGAGCATGCCCCGGGATTATTGATCTTTTCCGCCACACCGCCGAAGAAATGGGCTGGAAACCGGTTGTCCGGCCGGTAGTAGCAGATCAGGTAAGACATGTGCGACGAGGCCAGCCTGTGGGTGTCATAAGTAAATGCCCCGATCTGGTCGACCATGTCCGTGCCCGTTCCGAAACGCTTTTCCGTTCTGGATGCCAGGTGATGAATCAGCCAGGTCTTTTCGTAAAACCGCAGCATTGCCAGATGGGCAATGATGGTGCCGTTTTGCTGCCACGTAAAGTGCCGGGCAATCGAGGATTGGCAGGTATAGAGCTTTTCGTAGGTTTTTTTGACCTCTTCCTTGAATTGCCGGATAAACGCGTATTTTTTTGGATAAATAAATCCGGTTTCAAAAAAGAAAGCCCACAGTGAATCAATATCCACCGGGTTGCAGATATATAAATGCTGATTTTCCACCTGGTGGATCATGGACAACAAGCGCATGTGGTCATTGGGGTCCATATCCAGAAATGCGATGCCGCACCGGACCTTTTCAACGCCCTGTGCTGTGGTGAAGTTCCGGGTGTAGACCACCTGTGCCTTGCAGAAGACTTTAAAGGCGCTGGCAAAATAAATGTGCATTTCCGGCAAAAGCAGCCCCGCCACCAACATCGCACTCTGCTGGTTTTCCTCCACGGATATACCGGAGCCGGAAATATCGATTGCCTTGAGATTGACAAGACCGCCGGTGAGGGGATGCTGTAGGGTGATATCCGGAGCCGGCGAAACCGGCACCCGTTTGCTGCGATATATCCTGGGGGTAAAGCGTTGGATCAGATGGCTGGCCGGTTTGATCACCAGTTGGTTTTCGTTGTGCTCTCGTTTCGTGCGGGTTATCCGGCACTGCCCGGAATACAGGATCACGCTGTTGGCTGAGAGTATCAGGGTCAGGTTCTGTTCCGTATTGAGCCATTTTTCCGGTGTGTCATTAGCAGACGAAAGGGTTACGCAGAAAGCCGAGGCATTAAAATCCTTGAGCATGCCGTCAAACATGATGCCGTTTTGCAGAATCCGGGCATCCACCGATTGACACGAATGGCGGATCCACAGGCGTGAAGACTGAGATATGGCTTTGTCGGGAAGCCGGACACAGATCCCCTTTGTGCTGATGGCGCGGCATATCGCCGATACCTGGATGTATTCAATGCCGCTGGAAAAAAACAGTCCGGCAAATCGATAGTTGTCCAGGTGCGGCAGAGGGCCCGGCGGATTTCGCCAGAGACAGACAAGATACTTTCCAAAGCAGGGCTGGGGAATTGCGTCAAAAAACAGCTTTCGTTCAACCCGGGCATGCCGGAAATAAACGCGAATGGTTTCATTCCGGAAGTGGCGGAGATTCAGCGTGTTGACCAGGCGATTCTTGCCGATGGAGGTAGGTTCCGGAAGGGGTTCTGTCTCAAAATCCGTATCAATCAGACGACGCCGGGCCGGATTCGTACTGCCATCTTTTTCCCGACCCTCCGTGTCCGCCCTTGCTGCAAGATTTCGGAGATAATCCATGCATCGCCTCGATGACAAAGCCCAGGCAAAGGAATCACATGCCGTTTTCATGCCAGGCTGAGCCTTTTGCAGGGCGAATTTTTATTCCCGAACCATATTTAGTTATGTTATCATCATATCTCACAGATATGCAAGCAAATTTCCATCCACCAGCGGAAAGGGATACAATCCGGGTTTCGTATAACTTATGTGAACAAACCGTTTTTTCACAGATACAGAGTGATTTATGCAGATTGCCACCACGCATCAGAGCACGGATTTTGACGGATTGGCCTCGCTTGTCGGGGCAACGCTGATTTATCCGGGTGCCTTGGCCGTGCTTCCCAGGATCATCAATCCGAACGTAAAAGCTTTCCTGTCCATCCACAAGGACATGTTTTCCCTTTACCGAACGGGTGATCTGGATCTGGCGGCGGTAAACCGGCTGATCGTGGTGGATACGAATAAATGGTCCCGGATTGAGAAGGGCGAACTTTTTCGGGATCAATGCAAGCCGGAAGTCCTGATCTGGGATCATCATGATCCGGCTGACTGCGATATTGACGCGTCCTGGAAATGCCAGGAGAGCATGGGCGCCAATATCACACTGATGGTGCGCAGGATTAAGGAACAGGGTGCACAGATTTCCCCGATACAGGCAACGTTGTTTCTTATCGGGCTTTACGAGGATACGGGAAACCTTGTGTTTCCTTCAACGACTGCGGAGGATGCCTATACAGCGGCATATCTGCTGGAGAACCGTGCGGATTTAAGCATTCTGCGAACCTTTCTTCAGCCGGCCTATGGAGAGCGCCAGAAGGACATTCTTTTTGAGATGCTTAAAACGGCAAGCCGCAGCAAAATTCACAACTACAGTGCCAGTATCAACATCACCCACATCAGCGGGCACACCAGCAACCTTTCGCTGGTGGTACACATGTACAGGGAAATTGTGAATGTGGACGTGGCCGTCGGGATTTTTGTCCAGCGGGAAAATGACAAGTGCATTGTCATCGGCAGAAGTATTGTCAGCGATCTTAACATCGGTGCGGTTATGCGGAGCATGGGCGGCGGCGGGCATCCGGGAGCCGGCTCTGCGCTGCTGAAATCCGTGAATCCGAATTCCGTGAGGGAATGGATTGTCGAACTGTTGAAGGGCAACCAGGAAAGTTCCGTTCAGGTGCGCGATCTCATGTCATCCCCGGTCATTCATGTCACAAGCGATACTTCCATGTCCGAAGTTTCCCGGATTCTGGAGGTGGAAAACTGCACCGGTCTGCCGGTGGTGGATCAGGACTGCCTGAAGGGAATTATTTCCAGGCGGGATTTCAAAAAGCTCAAAAAGGCGGGTCAGTTTCAATCCCCGGTCAAGGCGTTTATGAGCACGAAAAATGTTACCATCAGCCCGGATAAAAGCCCCATGCATGCCGCCCGCCTGATGGTCAAGCATGATATCGGCCGCCTTCCGGTGATTGAAAACGATCGGATTATCGGTATCATTTCCCGTTCTGATGCCATGCGGTATTTTTATGACGCCTTGCCGGATTGAGCGGGCCGGCCTTCGGGGGCCGGGCAGAAAATCGTCAAGCCATCTCCAGGATCTTTTCCACGAGTTTTTCGATGCCTTCGGCAACATCGCTGATTGACGGCCCGATCATGTAGGCGGGGGTGGTGACCAGCTTGTTTGCGCTGTCTACTTGTATTTCGCCCACCTCGCATACCGTGTGCCTGCATCCCATGGACTCGATGGCTTCAGCCGTGCCCAGGTCGTTTCCAATGGTGACCCGGGGATGCCGGGCTTCGAGCACCTTTGCCAGGACAGCCGGCGAAATGCACATGGCGCCGATTGGCTTTTCCGAATCCGCCATTTCGGTGATCAATCGGCGAACCTCCGGATGGACTTCGGCTTCCTTGCCCTTGATGGCAAAATCGCTGAGGTTCTTGGCCGCGCCAAACCCCCCGGGCAGGATCAGGGCGTCGAGTCGTGATGCACGGATATCCTTGATATCCGTAATTTCGCCTCTGGCGATGCGGGCGGATTCAACCAGTACATTGCGGTTTTCTTCGGTAGGCTGGCCGGTAAGATGATTGACAACATGATGCTGGGGGGTATCCGGGGCCATGCAAATCACGCGGGCGCCTTTTCGATCCAGAGCCAGAAGCGTGATTACGGCTTCGTGAATTTCCGTTCCGTCATAGACACCGCATCCGGACAATAAGACACCGACATTTTCCATACCGGACTCCTTGTCGATCGATGTTTGATGTTGCGTTCCCGCTCATAATCGTTATTATGTATCAATAAATCGTGTTTAGGTCAACAGGAAAAGCAGGCAGTAAAGACAATTTCAAGCGGCAGGAGGTCGAATGACGGACCATTCATGGACACCCGGAAAAATACTGGAAACCTCGGGGTATCACTGGAAAACCGCCACGCTTCATGCAGCGGTGCAGCTGGACCTGTTTTCCGTGCTCGACGGGCGGCAGATCACGGCCCGGGAAGCAGCCGAGGCATGCGGTTCAGACACCGACGGCACGGAGCGGCTGCTCAATGCACTGGCGGCCATGGATCTGGTCAATAAGACCGGACAAAACTATGCCAACACCGACGCGGCGCAGAAGTATCTAAGCCGGCATTCCGGGGAGTACCTGGGCCATATTATTTCGCACCACCATCACCTGGTACCTGCCTGGGCGCGGCTGGATCAGGCTGTTGCCAAAGGGGAGCCGGTTCGGAAGCAGGGTCCGCAGGCGGATGAAACGCAGCGCAGAAGCTTTTTAATGGGGATGCACAACCTGGCCCGGCAGGTCGCCCCCCGGGCGGCGGCGCATGTGGATTTGGGCGGATGCCGCCGGCTGCTGGATCTGGGCGGCGGACCGGGCACGCATGCCATTTATTTCTGCCTGGAAAATCCCGGCCTGAACGCCGTTGTGGCGGACCTGCCCGCCACCCGTCCGTATGCCGAAGAAAACATCGCCGAATACGGCTTGTCCGGGCGCATTTCCTTTGCCCCCCTGGACTACACGGCAGAAAAGATCTCCGGGCAGTACGATGCCGCCTGGCTTTCGCACATTCTGCACGGGGAGGGTCCGGAAAACTGCCGGAACATCCTGAGAAAAACCGTATCTGCACTTATCCCGGGCGGGAAAATCCTGGTCCACGACTTTATCCTGGACAATACCCGGGCCGCTCCGCTGTTTCCGGCGCTTTTTTCACTGAATATGCTGGTCAACACCGATTCGGGCCGGGCGTATTCCGAGCGGGAGATCACGGAAATGCTTTCGGAATCAGGCGCTGAGCAGATCAAACGCCTGGATTTCTGCGGGCCCAATGATTCGGGCATTATTGAAGGGATCGCGCCGCGGGGGTGATCCGGCGATGCCGGATGCGCGATCGAATCAGGGCTGGATCTGCTTGATAATCCGGCCTTCGGCATCGAGTATGAAAACCAGAAATCCGTTATCGCGGGCATCCTTGGCCAGTTCTTCAAAAATCACCGCCTGGACTTCATATTTTTCTCCGGGCGTACGGGGCAGGTTGATCAGGCAGGCCATGGCAGCTTCTTTTTCATGAAATGCAGGGATGTATGAAATTCCGCTTTGTTCATCGTAAAGCCCCATGAATTTTTCACTGCCGCCCGGATCCGTCACAGCCACGTAGACCCAGGATTCATTTTTCAGCTCCTCATTCATAAGCGCGTTCCTTTCAGTCCGGGATTTTGAAATCAGGCCGGCATGCAGCCGGAATGCTGCGCATAAATTCGGACATCCAGAATCAAAAGTCAATAATTGATCAGCCTGTAAAAAGTCTTTTTTACAGGCAGTGTTAAGTTTTAAGTGTTTAAGTAAA
>CAZTHW010000165.1:0-6267 GCA_964613595.1 uncultured Desulfobacteraceae bacterium
ATGTCCCAGCCCCTGCAGGCAAAGCTTTTGCGGGCGCTGCAGACCGGGGAGATCGAAAGGCTCGGGGCAACCCGGAGCACCCGGGTGGACGTACGGGTAATTGCAGCCACCAACAAGGATATTGAAGCCGAGGTCCGGGCCGGAAGATTCAGGGAGGACCTTTACTGGCGCCTCAAGGTGATCACCCTGGATCTGCCCCCGCTCAGGCAGCGCAGTGAGGATATCCCGGAGTTGGTCAATTATTTTCTCCGCCGTTTTGCCGCGGAATACGACCGGCCTGTGTGCCATATCCCGGAATCCGCGTTAAGCCGGCTGATCGCCTATTCGTGGCCGGGAAACGTGCGTGAATTGGAAAACTGCATACGCCGGGCCGTTCTGCTCAGCAGCGGCGACGTGATATCCGAAGCCAATCTGATGATTCCGGAATCGGGCAAGGATTGTACACCCCCGGCCGAAGCCGACAGAACCCGCCTCATGTACCGGCTCAGACAAACTCTCGAGGAAATCGTGCCAGATATGCTTCGTCTTTCTCAAAACGATATCCATGCCGATGTCATCGGCCTTGCCGAAGAAATCCTGATCGAAAAGGCCCTTCAACACTGCGGCAACAACCAGGTAAAGGCGGCCGCCCTTCTGGGCATCAGCCGAAACACCCTCCGCGACAGGCTCAGAAAACATACCACAGACAGCCGGGACCACGATCCGGAAACCGATTAATCCCGAAACTGTTCAAAAGCCGCGCCTGCTGTTCAGATCTTATACAGATCTGCCGGGGCCGGTTTGGTTGGCCAAACCCCGGATTTTTTCCGATCTGCAATAATCCTGTTTAATTTCAGGTACTTATTTTTTTATTTGGAATTTCCGCCCCCTGGCATGCCCCGTGCAAAGTCTTGCTGCAATTACCGGAAAGCCGCATACATCCGGCCGAATGCAGACAAGGAGGTTACAGGCATGCATACCAATCATCTCCCGAACTTGGACGCCCTGTTTCTGGAAAAAGCACTTGAACAGTACCGGAGGCATATCAGCCCTGAAGGACTCCGCACCTGCGAGCGCATCGAGGAAACCATGATGTTGTGCGCACGGGAGAACCCCGTCTATGAGCAAATCAGCAGCTTTGCCATCGCGCTGTATACAATCGGTTATTTTGACTGCCCTGACCTGATGGCGGTTGAGGATATAGATTCGGCAGAGGCGGGCAGAATTCTGCAGGAAGACTTTATCCGGGTTACGGCAGAAGACATTGCGCTGGAATACCGGATTACGGAATCTGATGAAAAATACCTTCTTGTTGCAGGCGATCCGCTGTTTCCGGTCCATTTTGCCGTGCTTGCCGACTGCAGCGGCAACAGGCCCTTTTTTTCCAAGCTTCCGTTTTTCGGAAGCGGTTTTGACAGCCTGGCCGAACTCATCGAAGATTTTGCCGGCATCGACGGCGTGGGGCCGGAAGATTTCCACTATTTCCGCAAAAAGGCGAGCGGTGGGATACCGGCCGAGGCAATGGGTAAAATATACATTCTGAAATAAATCATTAAAATTTCCAAGGAGGCAATTCAATGTCCGTTATCAGCGACGTCATCGACAAGGTCAAACAAACTGATCCCGGCCAGAAGGAGTTTCACCAGGCCGTCATAGAGGTGATGGAAACCCTGGAACCCACAGTGGACAAACACCCGGAGTTTGTCAAAGCCGGTATTTACGAAAGAATCGTGGAGCCTGAAAGAGTCATTATTTTTCGTGTTCCGTGGACCGACGACAACGGGAAGGTCCATGTAAACCGGGGATTCCGCGTGCAGTTCAACAACGCCATCGGACCGTTTAAGGGCGGCCTGCGATTTCATCCTTCTGTAAACCTGGGCATCATCAAGTTTCTGGGCTTTGAACAGATCTTTAAGAATTCCCTGACCACCCTGCCCATGGGCGGGGGCAAAGGGGGATCGGATTTCGACCCCAAGGGCCGGTCAGATGACGAGGTCATGCGGTTCTGCCAGGCATTTATGCGGGAGCTGAGCCGGCATATCGGCCCGGAAACAGACGTCCCCGCTGGTGATATCGGCGTGGGCGCCCGTGAAGTCGGCTACATGTACGGATACTACAAAAAACTTAAAAACGAGCACACCGGCGTATTGACAGGCAAAGGCCTGGAATACGGCGGAAGCCTGATCCGTCCGGAGGCAACCGGATACGGCACGGTCTATTTTGCAATCGAAATGCTGGCAAACCGCGGCCTGGATTTCAAAGACAAGGTCGTGGCGGTAAGCGGCTCTGGCAACGTGGCTCAGTATGCCATTGAAAAGGTCAACGAAATGGGCGGCCGGGTGATCTCGGTCTGCGATTCCGGGGCAACCGTGATCGACGAGTCCGGAATCGATATGGAAAAATGCTGTTTTCTCATGGCGCTGAAAAACGTGCACCGGGGAAGGGTGTCTGAATTTGCGGAAAAATACCACGCCGCGTGTTTTGACGGCAAAAACGTCTGGGACGTCATCCGGGAACAGGGTATCAAGGTGGATATCGCCCTGCCGTGTGCCACTCAGAACGAACTCGATGCTCAAAATGCAGAGGCGCTGGTCAATAACGGATGTATCTGCGTGGCAGAAGGCGCGAACATGCCCTCCACTCCTGAAGCCGTCCGGGTTTTCCGGGAAAACAACATTCTCTACGGCCCGGGCAAGGCGGCCAATGCCGGCGGTGTAGCCACCTCCGGGCTGGAAATGAGCCAGAACAGCCTGAAGCTGTCCTGGAGTCGGGAAGAAGTGGACAACCGCCTGCGCACAATCATGAAAAACATCCACAATTCCTGTCTGGATGCCGCAGAGGTCTACGGTAAAAAGGGGGATTACGTCTCCGGCGCCAATATCGCCGGATTTGTCAAGGTGGCAAATGCGATGCTCGCCTACGGGGTCGTCTAAAAACCAACCCCGAAAGCCGGGGCTTTAATGGCGGTCTGCTGTCTGTTCGTTTTCAGCCAGATAGCAGACCGCCTTCTGGCCAATGGTGCTGGCGCAAAGCATAAGTCCCAGGTGCCCGGTGTTCGCCACTTTTACCGCTTGGCTCAGCCCGCTGTCCCGGGGCCTGAGACTTGCAAGCTGATTGGGCAGCGACCTGAGCCACGCCAGGTTGAATGTCACGTCCGGGTTTTCCGGGTAGACTGCCAGGTAGAAAATTCCGGTCTCGATCAGGTCGTGGAAAAAATGGGTGCCAAAGGACAGATCGGGTATCAGGCTGCCGTCCTGGTAGCTGATCTCTGCAATTGCCGCCACATGGTTGATTTCCGAAAAATTCACGCAAACCCCTATTTCCGGTGAATGCGTGCCCCATCTGCCCGGGCCCATCAGCAGAACCGGGCATTTTTCCCTGTCTGCGGTCGTCTGGTTTAATTTGCCCACCAACCTGGCAACGCTGTATTTGTCAGATCTTGTCAGGTCTGCATAGAATTCCGGATCAACGAAGATGATTTTTTCAATGGGCTGGTGCAGGCTGCCGCCCATGAAGTTGCCGTTTACCGAGATAATGGTACGCTGCTGCGGCAGGTCTCCGGGGACGGCGGCTTCTTTTCCGTCTGCAATCACCTGGAGCGGCCGGCACTGCAGCAGGTTCACCCGGATATCGCTGGAGCGGCTGAAGTTGACGGTGAACTCGATGTCAACCGGGTACTGGTAGGCGTTTTCAAGCTGTCCGAGCATTTTGCCCATCAGGTCGGTAAAAGGCGTGGCCCTGAGAAACGGATCAAAGGTGACAGCCCGAGGGTTCCCGGATTCCGGGGTGCCCAGAAGCTCCAGTGTTTCAGGCGGCTGCCTTGTCAGGACCCTTTCCACGGAAATGGTCTCAATCCGGTTTTTCTCCAGATTGAGCAGATCCACAAAGTGCTGGGAAAATCTGCGAATGTCCTTTATGCCGGCAAGGGGCCGCGCAAGGGGGGCATCCACTGCAATGATGCGCGGGTAGTCGTTTTCCACCCGGTTGACCGCCCGGGTGCCGAGCCCGAAAACCAGCCGGATCATGCCGGTATCCGGGTCCATGCCCTTTTTCCACACAAACGGGTTGTAAGACAGGCCCACTCCGGCAAGCTCCGGGAAAAACCAGCTCTGGCGATAGGAGCCAGAAACCCGCTGCACCAGCAGGGCCATTTGTTCATCCATCCGGTCCAGCCCCCGCTGCTGTCGATAGGTCAGGGCATCTTCGCTCATGGTGCTGGCAAATATCTTGCGGACGGCTTCTTCGAAATTTTCGTACCGCTTTTCCGGCGATCCCTGGTTAACACAGAAATAGCTTTCGTACTTGCCGGCAAACGCGCTTCCGAATGCGTCTTCCAGAAGGCTGCTGGAGCGCACGATAATCGGGGATTGACCGAAATATTCCAGCATCAGCTGGAACTGCTCGGTGATTTCCTCCGGGAACGTGCCCTTCAGCATCCGCTGCCTTAAGGCGGCGGCCTTGGTAAAATAGCCCTGCCGGGTCTTGTGGGACATAAACAGTTTCCACCAGCCGTTTTGGACGATATAGGAATAAAACACGTCAGAGCCGATATAAAAGGAATCATGATGCTCGAGCACACTGTTCCAGTCCGGAGAATTTTTTCCGGCCAGGATTCTGCGGGCCAGCAGCATGCCCAGGGACTTGCCGCCGATAAAGCCGGTGCCGATCAGGCGTTCCTTGATTTCCAGCAGGTCTTCAAGACCCATATGTCGGCGGATCATGGCCAAAATCCGTTTGTTGCGGGTCAGCAGCAGCCGGCTTAGCTGTTCGACCATGTCCTGCTTTTCTTCTGCGCCGGCTTCGGTTTCCAGCAGCTCCCTGGCCTGCAGAAACAGGCGGTCCCAGTAATCCAGGCGGCGCCGGGCGCTTACGGTATGATTATGGGAAAGGTGGGAAAAAAGCCGGCTGGCTTCCACGCTGTTAATCACCGGCACCAGCTCGTCTTTTTCCTTGACGTGCGGAAAAAACATGGTGGGGGAATAGCGGTGCTGAACCTTGATGGGGTGAACACAGACCCGGCCCTGATAATTGTAGACGTCGATTAATACCTGGGTGATTTCCCGGATGCGCGCAATCGCCTTGAATGAATGCCGGTTGCGCAGGATGGCAAAATAGGCGGTGGTGTTTAATTCAAACAGGTAGGGGCAGGTAATGAAAAAAAAGTCCCCGATCATCAGGTCCGTGGCCCACACGTGCTGCAGGTCGGACAGGGAGTCAAACACGTAGCAGACATCCCGCCCCTCCCGGGTCAGGATGTCGTGGACCTCTGCGGAAAATGTCTCAAATCCGTTGCCGGTGTCCAGGTGATATATGACCGGGCCATCTCCCGGCAATACAAGCGGTTGGTGGCGGGCAAAGCGCATGTAGACCACACGCTCGTTTGCCGCAAGCGCGCTGGCAACAAAAGGCGAGACCAGCCGCTGATAGTCCTCGATGCCGTCAACCTGCCAAACGACATTATCGCCCCGCCGCAGCCGGTCGATAATGCCGTCCAGGCTCTGCCAGCCGGTACTCACATGAGAATGGTAAGCCATGGGTTTTCAGCAGTCCTGTCTGCAGACAGCGGGTCAGGGCAAAACCGGTTTTATGATCATATTCCTGTTCAAGGAAAATCTATATTATCATATCCCCGCTGCTTTGAAAACGGTTAACAGGCCCGCTGTGGCATGGCACAGACACATAATTCCCACTGCGGGCCAAAGCGGATGTCGGCCCGTGCGTTCGGCGGGCAGGGCCGTGCGCGCGTTTTATGGGCGCACGGGGGCCGGTTTTGCTTTTCCTTTGAGATATGGTATGCAATATTTTCGGGGCATGGCGTCTGCCGGCAGCGGCCGGCCGCCGAAAACAGCGGAGAATTGCACGGAATTTACGGAGTTTCGATGTATCCTGATGTCGTTGAATTCACCCATCCCGTGTTAAACGCGCAGGTGACTGCCATTGGCGGTCATTATGTGTTCAGCCGGGAGGTGTGCGCGGTTTTTGCCGACCGGGAGGTGCTGTATTACACCGGTTATTTTGTGCTGGATCGTTCCTGCTGCGGGGTTGGCGGGTGTGCTTATGCCCTGGTGGCGGGTTTTGTGCAGGGCTGGCATTGCGCGTCCGCAGCCGACGGGCGCCCGGTATCCCGGGTGCAGCCGGTCACAGACAGCAAATGGCAGAAAAGTATCACGGCCGAAATCAAAAAGGCAGATCCTATGATCCAGGTTTCGTTTCTGCCTGCCGAACACGGGTAAAACCTAAATTGAGCGTTTCAAATTTTTACACGGATCAATATTTTGTATTTTTTTA
>CAZTHW010000166.1:0-6259 GCA_964613595.1 uncultured Desulfobacteraceae bacterium
ATGATATACTGCTTTCCATGTTGTCGGCGATTTCGTTAATGGGAAACGTTGATTTCAAGGTTTTTTGGGCAAGCCGGCGTTCAATCGTTTCGATGACCTGCTGCATCAATTGATCATAATGGGCCTTTTTGAGGGTGCCGGCATTTTCGATATGGACCGCCTCGTCATGGCGGACCCGACGTTGGATTTCGGCGGCAAGCGCCGTGCCGGAAAAAACGGTCCGCCCTTCCAGGTCCTTTGCCGTTACCGCCCGATACGGATAGCGGTCAAACACGGAATCCAGGTAACCGGAGATATCGCCTTTTTCAATGGCCTGCAGGCTGGGCCTCATCCACGTATCCTTGACCTGGCGGTATTTTTCGTCTGTTATTTCAAGTACCCGCCCGCCGGCCATCACCCGGTTTTTGTTCAGCAGGGACATTACAAAACCGTCGCCCGGCACACAGCCCAACGGCTCTGAAAGGCGGAACTGAACCATGCCGACTTCGCCCGGCATCAACTGTTCGCGCGTCATGATCACCATCAGCGTATTGACCGCCGCTGTGCCGATGTATAAGCGGAGGCGGGTACGGGTACGGATCGGCCCGTCGCCATTGCGGGCAATATGGATTTCAGCATTGATAAACCGGCTTTTTACAAGGGCATCCGGTTCCGCCGCGACCATCCCTTTGCCGATACTGTTGTAGGCGATCTTGTGGAGGTTGATTCCCACCCGCTGACCGGCGCAAACGCCATCCATATTGATCCCGTGGGATTCCAGGAACCGTGCGCGGGTCATTTTCCCGCCGGGCACAAGCTCTACCGGGCTATTCTGGTAAAGCGTCCCTTCTGATACGGTGCCGGTTGCCACGGTCCCGATGCCGGCAAACCGTTTCACCCCGTCGATCCACAAACGGAAAGGCGGGTGCATGGGTTTTGGGGCTGTTTTGGACAGTTGGGCTTCTATGGCGCTTAAAATGCTGCCGGCGCCTTTTTCCTGCGGCGCGGAAAAATGGCAAACCGGGCATCCGTCGAGAAAGGTGTTTTCCACCAGTTCGGCGGCTTCAACCTCGGCCAGGGAACAGGTTTCCGCATCAACCAGATCGGTTTTGCCGATCACCACTACCCCGCCTTTTGCGCCGAGAAATTCCAGAATTTTCAGGTGTTGGCGGGTTTGCGGCATCACCCCGTCATCGGCGGCGATCACCAATATGGCCAGATCCACCCGGCAGAGCCCCCGGATCGTGTTTTTCAGGTACTTCGGGGTGCCGGGGACATCGATCAACGTCAGGGTTTTCCCCGACGCCAATGTCAACGGGGCGGCCTTGGACTCAATGGTCAATCCCCGGCGCTTTTCCGCCGGCATCCGGTCGGTCTCCACGCCGGTGAGCAGTCTGACGAGCGAGGTCTTTCCGTGCCCGGCATGACCGGCAACGCCAATGGTGAAAAAGGATGCCATATGCCTCTTAGACCCGTCTGTTTTGGGCAGGGGCAAGGGGAATCGAACCTCCTCTTCGTTGTTTAGACGAAGCCTGCGGTTTTGAAGACCACGGGGTGCCCAGCACCATTGCCCCTCCAGGAACAAACCGGATAGAATGTATTGGTTTACGCCGACTCGGCCATTGGATTTTCCTTGACAAACCGATCCGCCGGCCCCAGCTGCCGGACGGAGTCGACCACGTCGTGGACCACTTCAACGAACTTGGTCGACTCCGCAGACGATATCCATGAAAAATGAAGCCGACCGGGGGCGATGCCCATGTGCTCCATCAGGTTTTTCATCAGGGCGAATTTGCGCCGGGCATAGTAATTGCCTTCGATGTAGTGGCAGTCCCCCGGATGGCATCCCGAGACCCAGACCCCGTCGGCGCCTTCCCGAAATGCGGCCAGGATGAATTTGGGACTGACCCGGCCGCTGCACGGCAGGCGGATCACCCGAACATTGGGCGGATATTCCATCCGGCTGACGCCGGCCAGGTCGGCAGCCCCATAGGTGCACCAGTTGCAGAAAAAACAGATGATTTTCGGTTCCCAGTTGTGCATCAGTCCATCTCCTTTAATTGGGTTGTACCTAAATTGAGCGATTTTCAAGTTTGCCGCAGATACAAGGAAGATGCAGGCGAGCTATAGTGGACTATGCGAGACTGCATCTGACGCAGTAGATGCGGCAAAATTGGAAATCCCGTAGGGTTTCAGATTTTTAAATACAAATTGGGATAATCCTTTACAAAATCCTGCTTTTAAAAATCTGAAACGCTCAATTTAGGTTGTACAAACCGTTTGTTGTGCCTGCCGGGGTTCGGCCCCCTGGATCATGGCCATGATCTGCTCGTCCTCAAACCCTTTAAGCCGGATGGCGCCGGAACGGCAGGAAGCGGCGCAGGCGCCGCACCCTTTGCAGAGCACGGCATTGATCTGCGCCTTTCCGGCAAAGGGCCCGTCCTCGCGCACCGCCGGTGCGCCATAGGGGCACACGGAGATGCAGGTGCCGCAGGCCGCACAGAGCTGCGGGTTGATTTGTGCCACGGCACCGCCGGCCAGTATGGTTTGACGGGACAACAGTTTCACGGCACTGGATACGGCCGCCTGGGCCTGGGCGATCGATTCATCGACGGGCTTGGGATAATGGGCCAGTCCGCAGAGAAAGACCCCGTCGGTGGCAAATGAAGACGGGTCGAGTTTGACGTGGGCCTCCACGAAAAACCCGTCGGCATCAATGGGCACCTTGAAAAACCGCGCCAGCTTGTCTTCGGCATTGGCAATGATTGCCGAGGCCAGCACCAGCAGATCCGCCTCGATGGTTATGGGCTGGGCAAGAATATGATCGGTGACGTCAATGCTCAGAGGGCCGTTTTCATTGCTTACTTCGGGCTTGTCGCGCAAATCGTAGCGGATAAAGACCACCCCGAGTTGCCTTGCCTGTTGGTAAAGCGCTTCCCGCTGCCCGTAGGTACGGATATCGCGGTAGAGGATATAGACGTTTGTGGCCGGATTGCGCCTTTTCAGGTCAATGGCCGACTGGATCGAATGGGTGCAGCAGATCCGGGAACAATAGGGACGATCCGGTTGCCGGGAGCCGACGCACTGAATGAATACCGCACTTTTTATTTCGGAAAGCGACGGATCATAAGTGTTCATACGACGGTCCAATTCCAGTCCCGTAATTACCCGGTCATCTTCTCCATAAAGATATTCGGCCGGTTCATGTTCGCGGCCGCCGGTGGCCACCACGGCAACGCCGTGGTCCAGGGCGACCTCGTTTCCGTCCTGCAGGACAACGGACCGGAAATTGCCGACAAACCCGTCCACCTCTGTGAGTTCGGCGTTGGTGTACACGTCGATATTGTTATCTTTTTCCACGGATTCGACCATGGCCGACAGCTCGGTTTGGATATCTTCGTCCAGCGCCGTCCGGTGCAGATGCCGCGCATTGCCGCCGAGCTGCGAAGCCCGTTCGATCAATGCGGTTTTATACCCCTGGCCGGAAAACGCCTGTGCAGCCGCCATTCCCGAAATGCCGCCGCCGATCACCAGGGCGCGCTGGTTGACGGTTAATTCCGATTCTTCGAGGGGTTCGAGAAGCGCGGCTTTTCCTGCCGCCATGCGGATCAAATCCTTTGCCTTTTCCGTGGCCATTTCGGGATTGTTCCGGTGAACCCAGGAATCCTGGTTGCGGATGTTAACAAATTCCAGCAGGTACTTGTTCAACCCCGCATTGACAAGTGTGGACTGAAAAAGCGGTTCATGGGTCTTTGGTGAACAGGCGGCCACTACGATCCGGTTGAGCTGTTTTTCGCGGATGATCTGGCTCATCTGGTCCTGGGTGTCCTGGGAGCAGGAATAGAGGTTGTCATCGGCATATTCAACGTACGGCAGGGTTTCGGCGTAATCGCGCAAGCCCGGCACGTCAATAACGCCGCCGATGTTGATGCCGCAGTGACAGACGAAGACGCCGATGCGCGGCGGCTGCCCGGTCACCTCGGTCTCCGGCGGCACTTCGATTTGCGTTGTCAGTGTATTGCGGCTGTCTGCCAGATCGGCCCCGGCCATCATGGCCGCGCTGCCGGCTTCGATCACCGATTGGGGGATGTCCTTGGGCCCCTGCATGACCCCGCAGACGTAGATTCCCTCTTTTGAGGTGGCCACCGGGGAAAACGAAGCGGTTTGGCAAAACCCGCCGTCGGTTAGCGCCACATCGAGCATTGCCGCCAGCGACCGGAGTTCTTCCGGAATTTCAAGCCCCACCGAGAGCACCACGAGATCAAAGGATTCGGATGTCATTTGACCGTCTGCTCCCGGGTACCGGAGCAACAGGTCGTCAGTGGCCGCGTCCGGCTCCACGGTATGGATCCGCGAGCGGACAAACCGGATGCCGTGTGCCTGCTTTGCCTGGTTGTAGCAGGCCTCAAAGCCCTTGCCGTGGGTCCGCATGTCCATGTAGAACACGGCGCAGTCCAGCGGTGCGGGGCTGTGTTCCTTGGCGATAATGGCCTGCTTGATGGCATACATGCAGCAAACCGATGAGCAGTAAGAATTGTCGCATCGGTTGATGTCCCGCGATCCCACGCATTGCAGCCAGGCGATCCTGGCGGGTTCCTTTTGGTCCGACATTCTGGCCAGATGGCCCGAAGTCGGCCCGGAAGCCGATAAAATGCGTTCGAACTCAAGCGAGGTCATGACATTGGGGGTGATGGTGTAAGCGTAGTTGACAAGCGGGGAGGGATCAAAGGCTTTAAAACCCGGCGCCAGAATGATGGCGCCGACGTTTACGGCCAGATCCTTTGGCTGGTCGTCAAAATTGACGGCCCCGGCCGGACATTTTTTTTCGCAGGCCCCGCATTTTCCTTTCTGCAAATAGATGCAGTGATCCGGATCAATGGCGTACTTCAGGGGCACGGCCTGGGGATACGGCACATAAATCGCCTTTCGTTTGGCGATTTCCGCATTGTAGACGTCAACAACCTTTTTGGGGCATTTTTCCGCGCACAGCCCGCAGGCGATACACTTGTCCGTATCCACGTAGCGCGGTTTCTGGTGAATATGGACCGAGAAATTTCCTTTTTGCCCGGAAACGCCCACCACCTCGGCCAGGGTGATCAGCTCGATATTGATGTGACGGCCCACTTCCACCAGTTTCGGAGACATGATACACATGGAGCAGTCGTTGGTGGGAAAGGTCTTGTCCAGTTGGGCCATCACCCCGCCAATGGAGGCACTTTTTTCCACCATGTAGACTTTGTAGCCGGAGTCGGCCAGATCGAGTGCGGACTGAATGCCGGCGATTCCGCCGCCGACGACCATTACGGATCCGATCGGGTGGTCATTCATTGTATTTCCTCTTCAACCGTTGGGGGTTCACCTGTATATGAATGGGCAGCAGACCCGGCGCCCGGATTGATTTTCCCCTTTATGGGATTGGGACCCAGGGCTTCTATCCTTTGGGTCATCTCATGGGCGATCTCCCTGAAGCGGGGGCCCATCGCTGATGACAGATTAAACATTTCGACGCGCTCCGGGGCCATGCCAATGGCGGCAAGAATATTTTTCACCGCTACCACCCGTTTTTTTGCGCGCAGGTTGCCCTTGAGAAAGTGGCACTCGCCTTCCAGGCACCCGGCTACATAGACGCCGTCCGCGCCGTCTTCAAAGGCCTTGAGCAGGTTGATCGCATCCACCCGGCCGGTGCATGGCAGTTGGATGATCTTGACGCCGGCAGGGTAGGACAGGCGCATGGAGCCCGCCAGGTCGGCTGCGGCATAGGCGCAGTACTTACAGCAGAAAGCCAGTATTTCCGGTTCAAAATCGCTTTTCATGGATCCTCCGTTCATCGCTTTTATGTCCCTTGGGTTTCGTCTGCCCTTCTATGCACATTGGTTTTCCCCTGCAAACATGGCATGCTCCTTTGCCAGCAGCTGCTCGTCGGTGAAGTGGTTGAGGGTAATGACCTTGGCCGGGCATTCAGCGGCGCATATCCCGCAGCCATGACAGGCGGCCGGGTTGATGTGCGCCCTTCCATCGGCCACGTAGGGCACGCCGTAGGGACAGCTGCGCACACACACCAGGCAGCAGGCGCACCGGGACGGATCCTGGAGATCGGCCACCACGCCGCCGACGGCGATCCGCTCTTTGGACAGAATGGTCGCCGCCCGGGATACGGCCGCCCGCGCCTGGGCGATGGTTTCTTCCAGGGGTTTCGGATAATGGGCAAGGCCGGCCAAAAAAATTCCTTCCGATGCAAAATCCACCGGCCGCAGTTTGGCATGGGCCTCCACCAGAAAGC
>CAZTHW010000167.1:0-6217 GCA_964613595.1 uncultured Desulfobacteraceae bacterium
TAAAATAGAAATGGATGTTATCCTTTCAAATAAATTGCTTTTAAAAATCTGAAACCCTCAATTTATGTTAAACAATATGACGATAAAAGTCCGGCCGCCTGTCTGCAAACAAGTCGTTGTTTTCGGTCATTAATTTTTTCCGTGCCGCAGATACGTCAATGTCGCGGACAACAACAGCCTCCTCCCCGGAGTCGGAACCCGCCATAATCTCTCCCTTTGGTCCGACGATTAGGCTTTGCCCGGTAAATGAAAGTTCTCCCCGCGGGCGGGTCTCTGTGCCGGTTCTGTTTGCTGTTACTGCATACACGGAATTTTCAAGGCAACGCGTTACCATCGCCTTCTGGCAATAGGCCAGCACCAGGTTCGAGGGATGGCAAATCAGGTCGGCGCCCTGCAGTGCAAGAGACCGGGCCACCTCCGGGAACACCCAGTCAAAGCAAATCATAACACCGACATGTACGCCACGAATCTCTATTGTTTTCAGGGGCGTATCCCCGGGGTCGAAATATTCTTTTTCGGTATTAAAAAGATGGAGCTTGCGGTAACAATGCAGCAGTCCGGATGGGCCGATTACTAGTGCGGCATTATACAGACTTTCCCCGCATCGTTCCGCAAACCCGGCAACCAGGTAAAAATCGTTGCTTTTACAAAGCCTTGTCAGGCCTTGAACGGTAGGGGAGGCAGATACATCCTCGGCAAGTTCATTTAACTCCCCTCGGTCCTCGAAGAAATATCCCGTAAATGCAAGCTCGGGCAGAACAATAATATCTGCATCCACGCCGGCAAGCGCGCTTTCCGCTTTCTCCAGGTTTTGCCCGGGGGCGCCGAATTCGGGATGAAATTGGTAATATCCGACTCTCATTGATCTTCCTCGATTGCAGCGGCATAACGGTTAAAATCACTGGCCGGCCACGGTGTGTCAAAGATAAAACGCGCAGTTGGTTCCGGTCCAGTGCATTTTTTTGTTCAGCCTAAACAGCGAATGGTTCAACCTTCTAATTCTTTTACCTTGTCGAGAGCCCATTTGACAAATTCAGGATCAAACCCTTCATTTTTTATATTTTTTTCCACTGCCACATGGGCAAGGTGAATTTCTTTGAATTTTTTTGGTCATTATATCTACTGCGTCAGATGCAGCCTCGCATAGTCAACTATAGCTCGTCTGCATCTTCCTTGTATCTGCGACAAACTTGAAAATCGCTCAATTTAGGATATTGACAAACCCCGCTATAATGTGTATAAATATACACTATGGACAGCCGGAAAATCATTCAGACACTCAAACAAAACGGCTGGCATGAGGTCGCCAAAGTTGGCTCTCATACCCAATTCCGGCATCCACAAATAAAGGGGCGCGTAACCGTACCACACCCAAAAAAGGATATACCGATCGGCACATTGAAGAGCATTGAGCGCCAGTCGGGAATTAAGTTTAAGTGAGGCAATATCATGGCAAATTATATAGCTATTATTCATAAAGACGCCAAAACTGATTTTGGCGTATCTTTTCCAGATTTTCCTGGTTGTATTACCGCTGGGCGAACCGTGGACGAAGCCAAGGATTTCGCACAAGAGGCGCTTGCCCTCCATATTAAAGGAATGATTGAAGACGGCGATCAACTGCCGGCTCCGTCCAAACTTGAAGATATCATGGCCGATGCGGACTACGCTGATGCCGTCGCCTATCTGGTTGTTTCTATTCCAAATACCAAACCTCGCACCGTAAGGGTCAATATTACTGTGCCAGAGATGACCCTTAAGCAAATTGATGAAGCAGCCAAAAAAAGGGGAATGTCAAGATCCTCCTTTCTCGTTCACCTCGCACAGAATGCGATTCATTCAAATCATTCGCAGCCATCGGTATAGCATTCCTATCAAATGGATAACGCCCGCCATCACCGGCGACGCCGTTTGGTTTCGATTAAAATCGGGCCGTGGCCCGCCGTCCGGTGAATGGCGATGGTTATGCTTTTTTACTTCTTCAACTCCGGAGCTTCCCCCGCCAGCAATGCGGAATCCTGTCGGCCGTGAAAACTCTTGCTTAAAAAACACATCTCCGCGTCGGATTTTCTTTTCAGCTTTCGAATTGGACGCAGCCGAGACCCAAACTTCGACGTATATTTGTTGCGTTGTCATGGCGTTGTAAACTTTTTGATCTTCAATGCCTCCAGGAGCAGAACAGATAATCCGCACATTCGTCCACTATTTGGTAATCACAAAATATTGTGTCTTATGGACCCAATAGAATCTTACGGTGCCTGCAAGATCAAATCTGAATTTCTGCAATTTGAAAAGCTCTTAGGATTTCAGAAGCTTATATATAAATTGGTATAATTCTATATAAAATCCTGTTTTTAAAAATCTGAAACGCTCAATTACGGTTTTATACCTTTGAATGATCAGAAATCCAGGCCCCGCTTTGCTCATCCGGCTTCATGTCCTGGAACACGTTGGGAAATTCTTTTTTGCAGATTTCTGCGATCTGTGCGCCGACCAGCCGGATTTCCTCTTCTGCGTGTTCTGAGGTACGCATGGCAATTATGTGCCGCCAGGCCCGCAGGTTGCCCGTGACCATGATGGTGGTGCCGATGCCGATGGGCGCCAGGCGCCGGAACATGGAAGTCAGCATTTTCTTCCTGGAGAACTCGCCGATTTCCCCTATCCCGAAAATTTCGGAAAGCTCCTTCTGGGCGTTTTCCAGAAAATCAATAACTTCCCGGAACTTCTGCTCGGCCTGCGGGTTTTCCCGGGCCGAATCCGGAATCCACACCGGCAGATCATCTAAACGCACGTACCTGAGACTTTCCTGGCTGTAGGCCATGCCCGCCCTGTGCCGAACCATCTCGTGGGTAAATACCCGGGAAACGTTGCGGCAGATAAAGGTCGCGTTGACGTGTTCCAGCACCGAGCCGTGCCCGCTTTTTAACACGTTGGCAATATAGCGCGCATTGCCCCGCCGTACGTTGGTGACATTCGGGTTGGAGGCTTCGGGCTTTTCCGGATCATACGGCTGCCAGCTCCGGTAGCACATGCGGCCCGCGGCTTCCACCAGGTTCTCCCCGTCTGATACGCTTGGGTCGATCTGCCAGTCCGGGCTGCCGATATCCTGCAGGTACGCGTTCAGGCCTTCGGGCACCAGCATGGTCCTGGCCACCAGGTAGACCCGGGGGCTCTCAATTTCTCGCATAATTGCCTCCTGTGTTTATTGCTCCGGTTTTTTGCTCGGTTTCATGGTGAACCATGTTTTAATCACGGCATGAACCAGGGTGGCCAGCGGTATGGCCAGAAACAGCCCCCATATCCCCCACAGGCCGCCGAACACGAGAATGGCCACGATAATGGCCACCGGATGCAGGTTGACCACGCCGGATAAAAGCAGGGGGACCAGGATGTTGCCGTCTATGAGCTGGATTATGCCGTAGGCGATGACCGTGTAGGAGAAATCCGGGCTGATGCCCCATTGGAAAAAGGCCAGCAGCACCACCGGGATGGTCATCACCGTGGCCCCGATGTAGGGTACAAGCACGGACAGCCCGATAAACAGGGAAACCAGCATGGCAAAGTTCAGACCCAGAAACGCGAATGTCACGTAGCTGGCAAGCCAGACAATGAGAATTTCCCAGATTTTGCCGCGTACAAAATTGGCGACCTGGTCGTTGACCTCGTTCCAGACCTCCTCGGTCAGATCCAGGTTTTTGGGCAGAAAGTTTTTGAACCAGCCAAGGATGCGGTCTTTGTCCTTGAGAAAAAATAGCACCAGAAGGGGCACGAGCACCAGGTAGATCAGCAGGGTAATCAGGTTTCGCACCGAGGCCACGGAAAAGAGTACGACGTTTTGCCCCATATTGGTGAGCTCGGTTTTCAGAAATCCGATTACCTGCCGGATCTGTTGTTCGGATATCAGTTCCGGATAGCGCTGGGGCAGTTCCATGAGCTGCTCCTGGCCGTTTGCAATCAGGGCGGGCAGTTCCTGAACGAGCTGGGCGATCTGGCGCGACAGCAGCGGAAGCAGGCCCACGACCAGGGTGAGCAGACAGACCATGAAAGCTGTAAAAGTGACGGTCACACTGATCCATCTGGGGATATGAAGGCCTTCGAGACGCGACACGATGCCCTCGAGCAGATAGGCAATGATCAGTCCCACGAAAACCGGCTGCAGCATTTCGCCCAAAAGGACAATGCCCAGGAATCCGCCCAGAAGAATGGCCCAGAGGATCACCACCTGGGGATCGGAAAACCGGTCGTGAAACCAGTCCCGGATCATCCGGATCATGTCGCGGACCTCATCAGATATGCGCCTGGAGCCAGGTTTCCAGGTCGCCGATCACCCGTTCCCGCTGCTCCTGCTCTTCATTGTAAATTTCATGGTACAGGCCGGGGTATTCATGCAGGGTTTTGTCGGCAGCGGCGACCTGCTTAAAAAAATCGCGGCAGCGCTGCGGATCCACGAGCCGGTCTTCTTCTGCGATCTGCATGAGAAGCGGAACGGAAACGGCATCCGCGTTTCGGCGCGTGCGGGCCATGGCATCCATCATCTCGGTGAAAAGCCGGGCGGAAATCCGCCGGTGGACCAGGGGGTCCCGGATATAGGCATCCACCACGGCGCTGTCATGGCTCAGATACTCGGGTGCCAGTTCATTGTCAAATGTCAGGGAGGGCCAAGTGGCTGAGATGAACCGGGCGATTGCGGTTTTTGCCCGCGGCGGAGCAAATCCCGGGGCCAGGGCAGGACACGAAACGATCACCCCGCTTGCCAGATCCGAAAACTGCCGGATGTAATCGAGCACGATCAGGCCTCCCATGCTGTGTCCCAAAAGCAGCAGGGGGGTGTTTGGCGCCAGTGTATTGCGGCATTTTTCCACGAACAGGTGCAGATCTTGTGTGTAATCGGAGAACTGCCGGATACACCCAGGCTTGCCCCCGCTTTGTCCGTGGCCCCTGTGATCATGGGCGAAAACAAAAAGGCCTTTCTGCGCCAGTCTTTCAGCCAAGGCCGTATACCGTCCGGAATGCTCGCACAGGCCGTGGGCGATGACAAGACCGGCACGGCACGGTGATGGGCCCGGAAATTGCCTGAAAAACAACTGTGTGCCGTCCCCGGCGCTCAGTGTCCCGGTGGATGGGGATGCAGCGTTTTGCATTGGCAAGCTCCCATATGGTTTTTTCTGTTTTTGCGGAAGATGCGGCGTTTACGCGATTGTCGTCAGATTCCCAGCTTGGACAGAAAAATGCAGATTTCGTTGACCGTGTCCACGAGCCTGGGATGGGAGGTTCGAAACTCCCGTACCGATTCGTAAAGACCCTCCAGCGAGGTTTCCAGCAGATTCGGATTGAGTTCCTCGCGGGTGGCCTCATGCGCCGTTGCCTTGGTGAATTTCTTGATACTTTCGGCCTTTTCCAGGTCGGTTTCGGCCAGGGTGTTGATTTCCTCGTTTAAGCGGCTGAGCAGGTCGTAATATTCCTGCTTCTTATCCCCCGGGATGTTCTTGGAGGTCTTGATTTTATCCTCGAGTTTTGACAGGGTGTTTTTCAGCATGGGGCATCCTTGTTTGCGGTTCAGAATTTTCCAAACTCTACCGCAATCTGGGTCTCAAGACAAGATCGTTTTTACGGGATGCAGAACACGGGGCTGAGACGGCAAGGGCGGGCTTTGACAAATCCGTGTGAAAATTGCGATATCGAGGAAAAGGTGTATGTCTGCTGCGGCAGGCACCCGGAAACCGGCCGCCGGCAAGGACTTCAAATCGGTTCAAACCGTGTGGTTATGGCCTGCCCGTTTCTGGATGCCGCCGGATGGTGCATGATTTATATCCGGCGACCCCGGGCCTGCCGCGATTTTTTCTGCGAGCGCTTCAACAGTTCAGCTTCCGGATTCTCCCCGGGCACTGAACCCGAAATTTCCTGATTCCGATCCCATAACCCATCACCCATCACCGATTACCCATAACCCATCACGCGTCACTCACCCCTCATATTTCCCCACAATGGCAATGCTGCAGATGTTCTGGAACGGAAAGCCGCCCAGGTTGTGGGTCATTCCCAGTCGGGGATTTTCGAGCTGGCGCTCGCCGGCCCGGCCGTGGATCTGCAGATACATTTCATAAAGCATCCGCAGGCCGGAAGCGCCGATGGGGTGGCCAAAGCATTTCAGGCCGCCGTCGATCTGGCAGGGGATATGACCCCCCCGGTCATAGAATCCGTCCATGATGTCGCTGAC
>CAZTHW010000168.1:0-6204 GCA_964613595.1 uncultured Desulfobacteraceae bacterium
GCATGGCATTTGGTGCAACTGCACCAATTGGATTCAATGCCCACTCAGTAGTTGTTAATGAGATTTCTTTTGCCCAGGCGCAGGTCTTCAGGCTGGCCCGCCACATGCGGTGAGGGACCCTGCCACAGCCAATGGGCGGTTTCCATGAAATTTTCGGCCTGTTTCTGGTGGCATTTCAGACAATCCTGTGTCACTGCCGGACCGCCCGGATATGAATCCTTCAAATACTGGCCGTGGTCAACTGCCGCTGCAGAACCCGTCAGCATAAAGACAATGAGTACTGCCCGGATCAAATTTGCGCGCATCCTTAATCTCCTTTCCACCGCTTCCGTCACAATTTATGCAGGCCGGGCCTGCGTGTGTCCTATACTGCCGCCTCGATGGCTCCTGCCAGAACCTCCCGGGGCTGCAGGCCGACAAAGCGCGCCTGTTCCCGCCCTTCCCTGAAAACCACCAGGGTCGGAATACTCTGGATGCCAAATCGCTGCTCGATTTCCCGGTTTTCAGACACATCCACCTCGGCCAGTGCGGCCCGGTCGGCAAACGCATCAGCCAGTTCTTCGAGAATCGGGGCCTGAGCCTTGCAGGGACCGCACCAGGGAGCATTAAAATCCACCAGGCACACGCCTCCAGCCGTCGTGCTGTCAAAAGATTCTGCGGTTTCCAGCTTCTTTACCGGCATGGTCTCTCCTCCTTTGCATTTTACCCCATGCCTATCAACAACCGTGCCAGGGCCGCTAATCCGGTCCGGATCTGCAAAAATATGTTTTAAAACAATAAATTATACGTATCCGGCACAAACGTGCGCCCAACGGATGGACTCGCCGCGCAACGCAACGCGTCAGGAGTAACGTTTAAATAACGTTACCATGGCGTTCACAGGTCAGGGTTAGGGCGCTTCCGGCGGTTCCAGCGGAATACCGTACTGCTTCATGTACTTCCATACGGAAGTGCGGCTTTTTCCCAGACGGCGCCCGACTTCGGCTTTGTTCCACCCGCATTCCTGCAAAAGGGCCAACAGGGATTCGCGGTCAAGCTTTTTCCGGCCTGCGGCAGGGGCTGGCGCGGCCGAAGCTTTCCCGGTCCAGGGCGCCAGGTCCATTTGGCGGATTTCCACCGGAAGATCAAACACATCGATCCGCTGAGTTTCACACAATACAAACGCATGCTCGATTGCGTTTTCCAGCTCGCGCACGTTGCCCGGCCACCGGTAGTCCATCAAAAGGCGCATGGCGTCATGGGACAATCCCGAAATCGACTTGCCGGTTTTCCGGTTAAAATTGTCAACAAAATGACGTACCAGCAGCGGGATATCCTCCCGGCGCTCCCTGAGCGGGGGCAGGGAAACCGGAAATACCTTGAGCCGGTAAAACAGGTCTTCCCGGAAAAGGCCCTCGCGGACCAGGCTGTAGAGGTCCTTATGCGTGGCGGCAATCACCCGCAGATCGATATGACGCGGCGTGGTATCACCCACCCGCTCGATCTGATGCTCCTGAAGCACCCGGAGCAGCTTTAGCTGGATCAGGGGGCTGACATCGCCGATTTCATCAAGCAGGATAGTGCCGCCGTGGGCTTCCTCGAAACGGCCGAGGCGGTCCCGGTGCGCGCCGGTAAACGCACCGCGCACGTGTCCGAAAAGCTCGCTTTCCAGCAGCGACTCGGAAAGCGCGCTGCAGTTAACCGTCACCAGCGGCCCCTTGCTTCTTTCGCTGTTATAATGGATGGCCCCGGCCACCAGCTCCTTGCCCGTACCGCTTTCCCCCTGGAGCAGCACCGAGGCATCGCTTTTGGCCGCCACACGGATGGCCTGGAAAACCTCCCGCATGGCATGGCTCTTGCCGATAATATTGCCGAACTGATGCTTTTCCAGGAGCTTTTGCTCGGCTTCCTCTGCCTTGCGCCTGGCAGCGGTCAGTTCCGTGAGATCGGTCAGGGTTTCCACCACGCCGATCACCGTGCCGTTATCATCCTTGACCACCCTGGCGTTTTTAATCACCGAGACCTGATGGCCGTTTTTGTGCTGAAGCCGGCATTCCGAAGGCGCCACGATCCCCTTTTTGTATATCTGGCACTCGGTAATGTCTGCCGGGCACTCCCGGCCGAAACACCGGGTGAACTGCAACAGGGAACACGGCCGACCGATGGCCTCATCGGCCCGGAAACCTGAGATCCGCTCCATGGCGCGGTTCCAGGAGGTAATCAGTCCCCGGGAATCCAGGGTAAATACCCCCTCTCCCATTGCATCCAGCAATAGCCCGGCAAAGCGGCTGTCCCATATATGCTTGTTTTGATTGTCGCTCATTGCGTATTCCCGATTGCGTTGTCGATCATCCACTCCGGCATCCATATCCCCATCTTCCCGCCGGTCTTCAGGCTTTCATAAACCGCCACTTTCCGGGTATTGTTGTTTAATGCAATTTTCTGCCCGCCGATATTGTCCTCTCCAATAATCGAGTAGACCTTCCGGTCTCCGGCCCGGGCGGTCAGCCCGGCCAGCAGAAGGCTGGCGATCTGCCTGCCCCGGTATTCCGGCAGCACCGAGGTGTAGCCCCGCTCCAGGTACCCGGCAAGATCCAGGCCGGTCTGCTCCCGGACCATTTGCGTAAACTCGGCCCGCGGATGCTTGAGGCTGGAACAGGCAATAATCTCGTTTTTGTCCGTCACATAGCCGATAAGAAAGGCCTTTTCCAGATTCTCGCGCACTCTTGCCGGATCCACCGATCCGCCGGCTTCCACCAGGCGGCAGATCCGGTCCATATATCCTTCGGGCAGCGCATCCGGGGAGACAAAATAATACGGAAATCCGTTCTGAAACTCGTAATCCTTCAACGGCCCGGCTCCTTTGCTGGCGGTTGTCCAGGCCCGCGGCCCGGACAACCGAGTTGACGACTGGCATTGTTTCCGGATATGAATCATTTAAATATATAACTATAACAAGGATTGCCACCATGGGAAAGCGCTGTTTTCTGTTTCTGCTGCCCGCACTTGCAGCCGCCGGCTTTTTTTTCTGCGCTCAGGCGGCCGCAGATCAGGCCGGCTTTACCAACAAGCTAGGCATGGAATTTGTATATATCAAGCCCGGCACGTTCATGATGGGCAGTCCGGCAGACGAGCCCGCTCGCAATCAAAGCGAAAAGCGGCACCGGGTAACCATCGCCAGAGCGTTTTACATGCAGGCCACGGAAGTTACCATCGGGCAGTGGCAGGAGGTGATGGGCAAAAAATGGCTTTTTTCGCGAAAGGGTTCAAAGGACCGGCCCGTGACAGGGGTTTCCTGGCACGATTGCCGGGATTTTGTCCAAAAGCTCAGCCGCCGGCTTGAAGGCACCTATCGCCTGCCCACCGAAGCCCAGTGGGAATACGCATGCCGGGCCGGCACGCAAACCGTTTACAGTTGGGGCGATGAAATCGACTGCGGCGATGCCATGTTCGCCAACAGTCCGCTCAAATCCGACAGATGCGTTCAGGCCATTGAAGACCGGGGCCTTCAGCCCGGAGCGCCCGCGCCGGTCAAAAGCTATCCCCCCAATGCCTGGGGTATCCACGACATGCACGGAAACGTCTGGGAGTGGTGCAGAAACTGTTTTGACGCCTATACCCGACCCCGGGAAAAAGGCAACTTTTCATGCAGCCGACGCGTTCGCCGGGGCGGTTCCTGGTACAGCAATGCCCACAACTTAAGAAGCGCCAACCGGGCCTGGGCCCACCCGGCATCAAAATTCAAGACAACCGGCTTCCGGGTCATTAAAGAGGCCCCTTGATGCGAAACTGGCTTCTTAAATGGCTGAAACTGCACGAAGAGGAAATCGCCATTTTCCTCTGGGCTGCAGCGCTGCTTTTTCTGCTGCGCAGCTCCGGGATGATTCTAAACAACTACGCGGAAACAGCCTTTCTCAAACGCTACGGGGTTGAGTACCTGCCTATTGTCAACATGCTCAACGCTGTTGCTACCTTTGTGCTCACCGGCATACTGGCGGCATTCATGGCCCGGGTCGCCGGTACACGGCTGCTGGCCATGCTTTTTATCTTCTGCGGCATCTCGGTGGGCGCCATCCGGTTTCTCATTCCCATGGGCTATGACCTGATCTACCCGGTTCTTTTCATGCTCAAAAGCCAGTTCGAACTCCTGCAGGCCCTGCTTTTCTGGAACCTGGCCAACGATATTTTCAACACCAGGCAGTCCAAGCGCTTATTCCCGCTTCTGACCGCCGGCGGGGTCATCGGCCTGATCATCGGCAGTTTCGGCACGCCGTATCTGGCCGATTGGCTGCGGTTTGACAACCTGCTCCTGGTCTACCTGGCCGTCAGCCTGGTGGGTGCCATTACGGTCACGGGCATGCAGGTGCACATGCGGGAAATCTCACCCGGAACGCACCGGGGCAAACGAGTCGCGGACCGGCCGCCCTTAAAGCAGCAGCTCCGGAGCGTCCTCCCCCTGATCCGGGAATCCACCCTGGTCAAGATCGTACTGGTGCTGACCTTCATGCCCAACGTGGTCATCCCGATCATGAACTACCAGTTCAACTATGCCGCAGACGCTTACTTTGCCAGCGAATCCGGCCTGCTCGCATTTTTTTCCAATTTCCGGGGGGTGTTAAACGTCATCAGCCTGATCCTGCTTTTGTTCGTGGGCAGGCTGTACGGCCGGTTCGGACTGCCGGTGGCCCTGATGTTCCATCCCGCGAACTACGCCATTGCCTTTATCGCCTTTCTGACACGATTTGACATCTTTTCGGCCATATATGCCAGGATGTCCACCAACATCCTGCGCACCACCATCAACATGCCGGCCAACTCCATTTTAATCGGCCTGTTTCCAGAATCCTACCGGGCCCTGGTCCGGCCGTTTCTCCGGGGCACGGTGGTCCGCCTGGCCCTGCTTGTGGGCTCGGGCCTGATCCTGGTCTCCACCCAATTCTTCCATCCGCGCTACCTGTCCCTGGTGGCCCTGCCCTTCGTGCTGGTCTGGTTTGCCGCGCCGATCATCCTGAAAAGAAAATACCCGGCCATTCTTATGAATTTGATTTCCCGCAATATGCTGGATCTCAAAAGCCTGGAGGAGCAGAACCTGGGCAACCTGTTTAAAAAGGACCGGGTCGGCGGCGAGCTGGTGCAATCCTTTCTCGAGGCCGAGGGCGAGGACGCGCTGTGGTATGCCCGGCTGCTGAAAAACCTGGACGTGGAAAACATTGACGCGCTCATCCTGGAATCCATCCGGAAACAGGATGTGCCGGTCAAGATCCAGATGCTGGATATGCTGTCAACGACCCCAGGTGCGGATGCATCCCGGGTCCTCGAACAAATGCTGCATTCCCGCGAGGATCCGCAGCTTACCGTGGCGGTGACCAAGACCATTAAACGAACCGGATCCGGCACCCCGGGTATCCGGAACAAGCTGGAAACGCTGGTGATGCACCCCCATCCCGAAGTCCGGGGCAATGCCGCCGGGTGCCTGTACCAGGACACGCCCGGGAAATACAAGCCGAAAATCGATGCCTGGCTCTACTCCCGGGAAATCACGCAGCGGCGCGCGGGCGTGATCGCAGCCGGAGAGACCGGAGACCACGGTTATGCCGCGGTACTGGAAAAGATGCTGAAAGACGGCGCCAATGAAGCCATTTATGCCGATCTCCTCGCCGCCCTGGCCAAACTCGCCCCGACAGAGGTCAATCACCTGGCCGTGGGATTTCTCGATCACCCCGATGCCGAGCTCCGCCGGACCGCACTGGAGACGCTGGATGTCTCGGATGAAGCCGTCTTCAGGCAGGTGATCCGACATCTCGGGGATCCCGACGAGACCATCGCCGGCATGGCCCGCAAAAAGATCCTGTCGGCCGGCTATGTCAACGGCCAGGCCCTGATCGAAGCCCTGAACCGGCCCAACCGCCGGCAGCGGGAAGCGATTTTTGATCTGCTCGAGGCGCTCAAAATCCGGGACCTGGATTTGCTCCGCTTTACCCGGCAGGGCCTGGAGCAGGCATATACCTTTCTGGCCAGGATCTCGGCCCTGGAAAAGCTGCCGGAAAGCCGGGGCAAGGCCCTGCTGCGGGAGCACCTCTACCAGAAAAAGGAACTGGTGCTGGAAAACACCTTCCGGGTCCTGTCCATACATGACCGCAACGGCCAGATGCGCACCGTGTTCAGGGGCCTTTTTACCGGCAGCCAGCGCCAGCGGGCAAACAGCATCGAACTGCTGGGCGATGT
>CAZTHW010000169.1:0-6197 GCA_964613595.1 uncultured Desulfobacteraceae bacterium
CCATTATTCATGAACGGATCATCGCGGCCATCGTCCCGGTCTGCGGACTGGAACAGGCCGAATCGGTCACTGCCTGGTTCGAAGCCGAACTCAGGCAAAACCCGCCGGCAAAAGACGCCATCCGGATGTCGCTGGAAAAGCTTGACATCAACCATCGACTGCGCCGCCAGACTGCCGCATCTTTTGCGTAAACCAATGCCCGGCGCGGTGGATGTCATCCAGAATCAAGTAGCCGCAGGGCACCAGCAGCAGGGTGACCAGGGTGGCAAAAAGCACGCCGAATCCCAGGCTGATGGCCAAGGGAATCAGAAAACGGGCCTGCAGGCTTTGCTCGAGCATCATGGGGGTCAGTCCGCCAAATGTGGTCATGGAGGTTAGAATTACGGCCCGAAAGCGCTGTTTGCCCCCTTCGACCACGGCGTCCCGGATGCCATAGCCTTGTGCCCGGTGCAGTTCATTGACCCGGTGGACCAGGATCAGGGAATCATTGACCACCACGCCGGCCAGTCCCACCATGCCCAGCAGGCTCATCATGCTGATGTTATATCCCATGGCCATGTGTCCCAGCACCGCGCCCACCATGCCGAAGGGAATGGCAAACATCACCACAAACGGCTGGGAATAGGAACGAAACGGCACGGCCAGAAGGGCGTATATGCAGAACAGCACGACAATGAATCCCCGCTGCACGTCATCGAGCACCTCCTTTTGTTCCTGGCCCTCGCCCTCAATAGTGTAACGAAGCCCCTGATAACGCTTCTGCAGGCCCGGCAGGTATTCATTGACCAGGTACTGCCGGACCTCGTTGGCATTGGTGATATCTTCGTCGACATCTGCCATGACCTTGATGACCCGCTGCCGCTGGGCGCGCTCGATACTGGCATATCCGCGGGCCATACTGACGTCTGCAACCTTTGAAAACGGCACTTCATGACCGTCGGGGGTGCGGATACGCATGTTATGAATACTTGCCAGAGAACGCCGCTCTTCTTCCGGATAGCGCACCAGGACCTTGACCTCGTTTTTATCCCGCTGAAATCGCAGGGCCTCGGCCCCGTAAAAGGCATGCCTGACCTGGCGGGCCAGATCGTTTAATTTCAGGCCCAGGCCGGCGGCCTCGGGCTTTAAGGACAGCTGCATCTCCGTCTTGCCCGGCAGAAAACTGTCGGTGATGTCAAACACCCCGGAAAACCCCTCCAGTTCATCCTTTAAATCCTTTACCGCTTGTTGAAGGCGTTCATGATCATCCAGGGACAGGTGCACCTCCACAGGATTGCCTGCACTGTGAATCTCGCTTTTATAGACCAGGGATTCGGCATCCGCGATCTCGCCCACCTGCCTGCGCCACATGTTGGTCAGATCCAGAGCGCTGATCTCACGCTTTTCGCCTTCCAGGATCTGGACAAACACGTGGGCGAGATGACCGCCGGAATCCCCGCCGGATCCGCGGCCTGCGAAATGAGCGCCGACCACCGAGGCGGTATACTCCAGCAGAGGCGGGGCCTGATCCGGACGCTGTGCGTCTTTTTCGGCAAGCAGACTTTCCGCGGTCCTTTCCACCTTCCTGACCACCTCCTGGGTACGAGCCATGGGGGTGCCCACGGGCATGGTAATCATGCACTGCATCATGTTGCCCTCGACCTTGGGAAAAAACGTGAACTTGATCTTGCCGGCCGCATACAGGCCGAAGGTCAGAAGCAGCGTCGTCATGCCCAGGGCCACCACGGCATACCGCCATCGAATGCAAACCGACAGAGCCCGGCGATAGGGATGGGCCACCACCCATTGCAGCACCCGGGTCATCGGCTTGGGCCTGCGCCCGTTTCCATTGCCCGCGGCCTTGCTGTAGGCCAGGTGGCAGGGAAGGATCAGCAGGGATTCCACCAGGGAACCCAGCAGCACCAGGATGACCACCACCGGGATATCGCGCATGAGCTTGCCCATGGAACCGCCCACGATCAGCAGCGGAGCAAAGGCCACCATGGTGGTCAGCACGGAAAATATCACGGGGCGGCCCACTTCCAGGGTCCCGTCCACGGCGGCCGAAAGCTGCCCCATGCCCGCTTCCTGCTTGCGAAAAACGTTTTCCCCGACAATGATGGCATCATCGACCACGATGCCCAGCACCATGATAAAGGCAAACAGGGAGATCATGTTCAGCGATACCCCATACTGGGGCAGCAGCATCAGGCCGAAGGCAAAGCTGATGGGAATGCCCAGGGTGACCCAGAAGGCCAGGCGAACGTTTAAAAACGCCCCCAGCAAAAAGCTCACCAGGATGAGCCCGTAAAACAGATTTTTGGTCAACAATTCGATACGGCTTTTTAAAACCGTGGACATGTCCTGGTAGGTGTCAATGCCCACACCCCGGGGTAGCCCGGGTCTGGCTTGCTCCACGTACCCGCGAACCTTTTGGGCCACTTCCAGGGCGCTCTGATCGGCCACTCGGTAGACGTTTACAATGACGGCCGGCTTGCCCTGGAAACTGGCGGCCATGTCCACGTCGGCAAATCCCTCCTTGAGGGTGGCCAGGTCCCCCACGGTGATGCGGGTGCCGTCAGGCCGGGTAATTACCGGAATATCCCGGTACTCGCCGGCATAATACCGCCTGCCCTTGGCCCGGATAAGCACCTCGCCCTCTTTTGCATCCACGCTGCCCGCAGGCAGGTCCAGGCTGCTTTTGGCCACCGCGTCGGCCACCGCGCTCATGGTGAGGTTGTATTTGCGAAGGGTTTTTTCGGGGATTTCCAGGTGAATTTCATTTTCGCGAACCGCCGAGATTTCCGCCTGGGTGATGCCGTCGAGGTTGGTCAGGTCATCCTTGACCGTCTGCGCCAGGTGCTTGAGGGTCTGCTCGGAAGTGTTTCCATAAACCGCCACGCTGATGACCTGGATCCGGCGGGTCATCTCGCGGACTTCCGGCTCCTCGGCCTCTTCCGGCAGGGTGGTGATCCGGTCCACCTCGGACTTGACATCATCCAGCAGCTTCTTGATGTCTCCTCCGGTCATGACCTCGATGGTCACCCTGCCCATGCCCTCTCTGGCCACCGAGTCGATGCGCTTGATGCCCTCGATGCCGGCAACCTTTTCCTCGATGCGCCGGATGACCCCTTCTTCGACTTCCGAGGGGGAAGCGCCCGGGTATTGCACGGTAACAGCGACTTTATCCAGATCGGTTTCCGGGAAGATTTCAAGTTTGATCCCCACGGCAACCGCGATGCCGGCCACCAGGATAAAAGCCATCAACAGGTTGGCTGCGACATGATTTTCCGCAAACCAGGCAATCACCGATCTCATGAATCGTCCCCCGCGGTGATATCCACGAACTCCACCTTCATGCCTTCGGTGACGCCCTTGATGGAAGAAACCGACACATATTCTCCGTCCTTGACCCCGCTTGTCACCACGGCTCCCTGCTCGTCCATGTATGCAATGTCCACCTTCCGGATATGCATCCGGCCATATACCGGGTTGACCGCCCAGACCGTATTTTCCTCATGGATCGAGTTAATGGGGATCACGGCTGCATCGGCAATTGTCTTGCCGGCAATTTCGACCCCGGCAAACTGGCCCGGCGCCAGGGGCGGCGTGCTCGCATACGGGTTCCGCACCCGGATGACCACGTTTACCATCCGGGTATTGGGATCAATTTTCCCCTGGACCCGCACCGCTTCGCCTTTCCAGGAATATCGGTCTCCTGCTACATTCGCGGTGACCGTAACGGAAGCGCCTTTTTTGCCGTCCGTGGTAAAACCGGGCACGTCAAACCACTTCAGGGAGTTGCCTTCCATGGGAACCACGATTTCGACCGCGTTCGTGGAATACAGTGTGGCCAGCGCCTGGCCCGGGGATACGTATTGGCCGATGTCCACCTGTTCGGCGCTGACCCGGCAATTAAAGGGGGCGTGGATTTTCGTGCGCCTGAGATTCAAGCGCGCCTTTTCCAGGTTGGCCTGCTGGGCCTCAAGGTTGGCTTTGGCGGCTTCCAACTGGGGTTTTTTTGCCACAAGGGGCGGGGGCTGTCTGTCCGGATGCAGGCTTTCCCACTCGCTGATGGCTGCCCGGCTTTCCTCCCATGCGTTTTCGTACTTGTTTTCCGCTTCCCGGAGCCCGGCCCGGGCAAGGGTTACCGCGATTTCATAATCCGCCTCCGCAATGGTCAGCATGAGTTCGCCTTTTTGAAATGACCCCCCGTTTACCAGTTCCTCGGAAACATGCGCCACCTTTCCACTGACCTGCGGGGTGATCTGTGTTTCTGCCAGCGGGCGGACAGTGCCCTCGCCGGAAATCGTCATATCCATGTCCCTGATCCTGACCGGTACCGTGCGCACCAGCGGCAGGGAGACCTCGGGGCCTGCCGGCCCAGGGCCTCCCGACCGGATTTCAGCTTGTAAAACCCGGCAAACCCGATGCCGAGTACAACCAGTACCAGCAAAACATGAATGAGAATCCTGACTTTACGGTTCATGGCGTTTTCCTGTAAAATTTGATGGCACCGTAAAAAGTCCAATATCTGCGTTACGCGCAATTTCTCAGAATTTCACGTACGGCTAAGTACGCTGCATTCTTCGAAATTGCGCAAGCCTTGATCTTGAACTTTTTACGGCACCATCTAAAATCAGACTTTTTACGAGTTCATCAAATTTAATCAATCCAGTCCCATCCCCCGCCCAGGGCCCGGTGCAGTTTTACCCGGTTGCTGTAGATGCTGTGCTCGGCTTCGACCAGGTCCAGCCTGGCCTGGTACACCGATTGCCGGGCATCAAGCACGTTTAGATATGGGGTCAGCCCCCTTTGATACCTGTCCAGGGCACTTTTCAGGGTGGCCTCGGCTTCGGAGCGCAGATGAACCAGCCGATTTCGCCGCTTGAGAAGCTGCCGGCGGGCAAGCAGGGCGTCCTCCACCTCGGCAAACGCATTTAACACCGTCTTGGCATATGAGGCGAGCTGTTTTTCATACCGGGCCCGGGCCGCGCGTTCGGCTGCCGCGCGCCGGCCTGCATCAAACAGGGGTTGCACGCCGCCGGCTGCCAGCCGCCACAACTGGCTCTCAGGCTCAAACAAGGATTCAAGATCCTCGCTGGTGTATCCGAAACTGCCGGTAAGCGTAATCTGCGGCAAACGGCTTGCCCTGGCCACGCCGATGCGGGCGCATGCAGCCTCCAGGGCGGCTTCTGCCGATCGGATATCCGGACGTCGATTCAACAACTCCGCGGGCAGGCCCGCAGGCACCGGGGGCGGTGTGTGAAATGCCCGCGGCCGGCAATCGGAATTTTCCGGCTTGCTGTTTTCAGGGTATTTGCCCTGAAGAATCGAAAGTGCATGCCGGGCCTTGCCTTTTGCCTCGATCAACGACGGCAGCTCGGATTCGGCACGGGCCAGGGAACGCCGTGCCTGGTGTACGTCGAGCACAGAGCTCAGGCCCCGTTGGTAGCGCGCTTCAACGAGTTCCAGGTTCTGCTTGTAGCTTGACACCATGCTTTCGGTGATATCGATCTGGCCTTCGAGAAACCGGATCCGCAGATACAGGTTCGCCGCTTCGGCAACCAGCGACTGAACCACGGTTCTGCGATTTTGCGCGGCAGCCAGCAGCTCGGCCCGGGCGGCCTCGCTGGCTCTGGCCAGCCGGCCCCACAGGTCCAATTCAAAAGAGGCCGGAAGCGACAGGCTGTAAGTATCGATCTCCACTGATTCATTTTTCCGGGTTATCGGGTTGATGTACTGCTGCTCCTGGGTTGCGGCCCGGGCATCCAGATTCAGGGAGGGATATTGATCCGCCCCTGTCTGCGTCAAAACCGCCCGTGCCTCCATGACGCCCGCGGCAGCCTGGGCGATATCCGGATTGTTTTTGACAACAGTTGATACAACCCGGTTTAACCCGGAATCGCCGAACGCTTGCCACCACTTGTCCTGCGGGACATACGCGGCAGTTTCTGCCTGTTTGCCGGACAGGAAATGCGAGGGAATCGTAAAGCCGGCATCCGGTCGGCTGTAATCCGGACCCAGCCGCATGCACCCGGCCGATGCCAAAACCAGGACAAAAACGAACCCGGGCAGGAGGCATGCAAGATTCCGTCTCATTGTTTATCCCTCCTGATGAATTCGTAAAAAGCTGATTATACCGCCGACGGCATTTTTGCAGAAAGGAAATCCGTAAGCATCTTGGCTGATCGGCGGTGCGAAAAAGGAGTTTCCTC